>NZ_JBFUHV010000007.1:0-138694 GCF_056402215.1 Rhodococcus sp. P4_B6
AGCGGGGAAAGATCAACCGAGAACTGGCCTTCCACTTCGCCCGGCAGGTCACCGACTACGCCACCTCGGCGGGCGCACGGGTGATCGCGGTGGAAGACCTGACCACCCTCGAGACCCGCGGGCATGGCCGGGTCAACAACAATCGGGCCGCGCAGTCCGCCCGCCGTAAAGCGACCGCCGCTCTCGCCCACACCGCCGCCGGTGTCGGTGTCACGGTGGTGTCGGTGTCGGCACGCGGATCGTCCGCGTTGTGTCCGGGCTGCGACGCACCACTGGCACGCCCCGGCGGCTATCACACCGCGTGGTGTTCGGGTTGCGGGGTCGGCGGCAACCGGGACCATATCGCGGGGGTGAACCTGGCCAAACGCGCCCTGCTCGGCAAACACAAGGTGACCCGGCGGCGGGGGCAGATGCCCGCGATCGGGGTCGCCGAGCACGCGCCGGTGCGCCGGTGCCGCGACAAAAGCGGTCCCACCCCGCGACGGTCGCGGCATCGCCGGGTCCGCCGCAGCCTGCCCACCGTGACACCGCGGGCGGGGGTGACTCCGAACAGATATGTTCCTGCACTACGAGCGTCGGTGTGGGACACGGTCGAACCCGCACCACCTCACGGTGATGCGGGTAGCCGTGACACACGTCCATCTCCCACGCCGCCACGCAAGTGGCAGACAGTATGAGATCTACGTAGACGCTGAGCGCGCAGGAGGCGTCGGTGGGGACCACCGCGCAGTTCGGGCTGTCGCAGAAGCAGGTACTCGGCCATCTGGGGTACAAGAATGTCGACATCGAAACCCTCGCCGAACTGGTGTCGCGCGGCCGCCTCGACCTGTCGCGGTCGATCAGCGAGATCGTCCCGCTCGAGGACGTCGCGAAGGGCATCGAGAAGCTCGCGAACCACGACGGAGATCCCATCCGGATCCTGGTCAAACCCTGACGCGGGACGTGGATCACCGGGACCTGTCGGTGCCCCGCTGTACCGTCGGGCCATGGGATATGAATTTCAAGTCACAGTGGACTCGGAGAACCCGCATACCCTGGCCAAATGGTGGGCTCAGGCGCTCGGCTGGGAGGTGGAGCCGAGCGATGAGGAGTTCATCCGCGGGCTCGTGCAGGCCGGCCACGCGCAGGAGTCCGACACCATCGAATTCGAGGGTGTCCTGGTCTGGCGTGAGGGCCAGGCCATCCGCGATCCGGAGCACCCCGAGCGCCCCCGCGTGCTGTTCCAGCTGGTTCCCGAACGGAAGACGGTGAAGAACCGGCTCCACCTGGACATCAGGGTCGGGGACGCCCGCTACGAGGTCGCCGAGAAGCTGGAGCAAGCCGGCGCCACCGTGCTCCACCGGGGCCGCCAGGGGCCGAGCGAGTGGGTCACGATGACCGACCCGGAGGGCAACGAATTCTGCGTCAGCTGACGCGCCGGCCACTCAGCGGTAGGAACTCGGGGTGCTGCCGGTCCAGCGCTTGAAGGCGCGACGGAACGCGCTGGGCTCGGAGAAGCCGAGCCGCGCCGACAGGTCCTCCACGGATTCGCCGCGCCGGAGCCCGGCGACGGCGGCGTCGCGGAGCACTTCCTCCCGCAGCTGATTCAGCGACGTCCCCTCCTGCCGGAGCAGGCGGCGCAGATGAGGGACACTGATCGACAGCATCTCCGCGATGTCCTCGGCCGTCGACGTACGACCTTTCATGCCGTGCTCGAGGACCCGGCGCACCTGTGCCGATGCCGTGCTGTCGTAGTCGCGCTCCGACATCAACAGCGTCGGTGACTCCCGGAGATAGTCCGCGAGCGTCTCCTCGGTCTGAATGATGGGCGCCCGCATCACGGAGTTGTCGAATTCGATTGCAGGAATATCGGAATCGAATGTCACGGGGACACCGAAGATGTGATCGTAGTTCTCGGCGAGCTGCGGCAGCGGTGCCGGATACGGCAGTTCCACCGCCAGCAGCCGGACTCTCTTGCCTACGAGCCACGCTGCGAAACGGTGGAGCAGGATCAGCAGGAAGTCCGTGACGACCCGCGTCACCTCGACGGATATCTGCACTTCCTCGGTGGACCGTTCGGCCGCCGCCGGGCGGATGTCGATGGTCATCCGGGTTCCGCCGTGGGCACCGGGGCCGATGTGCAGGGCGGGCAGTGACGGCAGGGCGCGCAGGATGTCGGCCATCCGTTCGAGCGCGGCGGACAGATCCGCGGTGTGGATCAGGGCGAGGCACACGAGCCGGAACGTGCCGCGGGGAACCGGTGCCGGGCCGAGGCCGAACAATTCGTCGCCCGTGATCTGCCAGACGGCCTGGGTGAACGCGGTGACCTGGGTCGGCGTCAACCGGGCCAGCGGATCCCCCAGCGACGCCGTCGTGATTCCCGCCGCCGACAGCGCGGGGGAGAGGTCGACGCCGCTGCGCGCCGACAGGTCGAGCGCCCGCCGCACGAAGTCGGCGGGGATGGTGCGGGCAGTCACGATCCGGGCTCCCCGAGGGTCCGTAGCCGCCGCGCGGCCTCCTCGAGCACGTGATCCTGCTTGCAGAACGCGAACCGCACCAGCGGGTTCCACGGCCGCGGATGGTCGGTGAACACGCTGACCGGCACCGCGGCCACGCCGATGCGCTCCGGCAGAGTGCGGCAGAAGTCGATGCCGTCGTGTTCGCCGATCGCGGTGATGTCGGCGCACAGGTAGTACGTGCCGCCGCCCGAATGGACCTCGAGACCGGACGCGACGAGCGCGTCGTACAGCACGTCCCGCTTGGCCTGGAGACTGTCCCGCAGTTCCTTCACCCACTGCTGCTCGTGGCTCAGCGCATGCGCCACCGCGGGCTGGAACGGTCCGCCGCCGACGAACGACATGTACTGCTTCGCGGTGCGGACCGCGTCGATCAGTTCCGCCGGACCGCACGCCCAGCCGATCTTCCACCCGGTGACGTTGAACGTCTTGGCGGCACTCGACACCGAAACGGTCCGTTCGTACATTCCCGGGAGGGTGGCCAGGGCGGTGTGCGTGCGGCCGTCGAAGACCAGGTGCTCGTACACCTCGTCGCTCAGCACCAGCAGATCGTGCTCGCAGGCCAGTTCCGCGACCGCGGCGACCTCGTCCGGGGTGAACACGGTGCCCGTCGGATTGTGCGGGGTGTTGATCACCAGCATCCGGGTCTTCGGTGTGATCGCGGCCCGCAGCGCGTCGAGGTCGACCACGAAGTCCTGGCCGGAGCGGGCGAGCGGCACGCTGCGCCGCACCGCACCCGCCAAGGCGACCGAGGCGGCGTAGGAGTCGTAGTACGGCTCGATCAGCACCACCTCCTCACCCGGTTCGACCAGACCCAGGATGGCGGCGCTGATGGCCTCGGTGGCGCCGACGGTGATCAGCACCTCCGAGTCGGGGTCGTGGTCGAGCCCGTACCGGGCCAGACGGTCGGCGGCGACCGCCTGCCGGAGCACGGGCATGCCGGGGCCGGGTGGGTACTGGTTGAGTCCGTCCGCGATCGCTTGCCGCGCGGTGTCGAGCATGGACGCGGGACCGTCGGTGTCGGGGAAACCCTGACCGAGGTTGATCGCGTCGTGACGCACGGCGAGCGCGGTCATCTCGGCAAAGATGGTGGACGCGAACGGCTGCAAGCGCTGGACGGTGCGGTTGCGCGGCGTTGCGGGCATTACTGCAGCGTAGTCGGTGTGATGGCGCCGGTTGCACAGGGCCGCGTCACGTTCTGCGGGGCTGTCTCGTCTTCTCTGTAGACGGCGCGCGAAGGGCGCCCGGTGACGATGGAGGACGCAATGCCCCGCATTCCCGCAGTGGCCCCCGCGGACGCGAGCCCGCTGGTGAAGGTCGCCTACAAATATGCTGCCCACAAGTTCGACGAGGTGCCCGAGCCGTTCGCCGTGCTCGCCCATCACCGCAAACTGTTCGTCGCCTCGGCCCGGCACGAGATGGCGGTGCAGAAGGCGTCGACCGTCCTCCCGGCGAACGTGCGGGAGATCGCCGTCTTCCGCGTGGCCTGGACGATCGGCTGCTCGTGGTGCGTGGACTTCGGCACGATGCTGCAACGCCTCGACGGCCTGGACGTGGAGCGGCTGAAGCACATCGCCGACTACGCCGACTCGCCCGCGTACAGCGAGGACGAACGCGCGGCCATCGCGTACGCCGACGCGATGACGGCGACGCCCACCACCGTCACCGACGAGCAGGTCGCGGACCTCGAGCGCCGGTTCGGCCGGGCAGGCGTCGTCGAACTGTCCTATCAGATCGGTATCGAGAACATGCGCGCCCGGATGTACTCGGCGCTGGGTATCACCGAACAGGGTTTCGGCACCGATTCGTGCCGGGTGCCGTGGGCCGACGACGCCGCCGTCACGACGGACAGTCCGGGAGCATGATCCCGGCGAACTTCTCCGGGTTGGCGATGTCGTACGCCGCGTAGACGAGACCGTCGCGGACGGTGAACCCACCCACTCGCGCAGGCGAGCTGCGGTGGGCATCGTCTCCGGTGAAACCGGCGGTGAAGTAGCCGAGCTGGCCGTTGACCAGAACCAGCTCCATGGCGGTGAACACCTCCGGCCCGTACCGCTGGACGAGGCCGAGGAAGAATCTGGCGAACTTGTCGGCGCCGCGGATGACGTTGACGGCCGTGCTCGTGGTGCCGTTGGCGTCGCCGATGACGAGGGCGTCCGGGTGCAGGGCCGCGACCACCGCGTCGAGGTCGCCGCCGGCGAGTGCCTCGAGCAGTCGCTGCACGGCGAGAGCATGCTCCTCGTCGGGAACCGCGGGTGTCGTTGTGGCAGCCGCCTTGCGGGCTCTCGACGCGAGCTGGCGCGCCGCGGGTGTCTCGATACCGAGAATCGCCGCCACCTCGTCGAACGGCACCCCGAAACCGTCGTGCAGCACGAGCGCGACCCGTTGCGCCGGGGTGAGGGTGTCGAGCACGATCAGCGCCGCGAGACGGTTGTCTTCGTCCCGGACGACCGCCTCCAAGGGGTCCGGCTCGGCGGACGGTGACAGCCCGGTGACGACCGGTTCCGGAAGCCATTGGCCGACATACTGTTCCCGCCGCACCGCAGCCGAACGCAACCGGTCGAGGCAGATCCGCCCGACTACCGTGGTCAGCCAGGCCCCGAGGTCGCGGATGGTCGCGGCGTTCGCGTCGTCGAGTCGCAGCCACGACTCCTGCACCGCGTCCTCGGCGTCGCTGACACTTCCGGTCAGCCGGTACGCTACCGAGAGCAGATGCCGCCGGTGGGACTCGAATTCGTCTACCAGCGTCGCAGTGGGCATGCCGATATCCTACGTGCGGTCCAGACATAAAATCCGTCGTGTGCGTAACCGTTGACCCTGGTGGTGGGTCCGGACGTATGGTGTGGCGACCACACCACGTCCAGGGAGTCTGCCATGTTCCAGTGTTTCGGCTGTCGTAGCTGACCTGGCTTTTCCGCACCCCTTTTCTTCTGCACGTCCTGCCAACCCCCCTCCGGCGACCGCCGGGCCGGCCGGAGTGCGTTCGCACGGCCCGCTGCTTCGTCGTTTGCGGGCATCACACACTAGGAAGACCTTCGATGATTCGTCCCCGTTTCGCGCGGACTCTGGCGGCCGCTGCCGCCCTGCTCTCCCTCACCAGTCTCGCTGTTGCCTGCTCCAAATCCGAAACCACCACGACCGCCGACGGCAAGACCGTGCTGCGCTACGAGGGCACCACGGGCCAGGTCTCGTTCCCGGAACTCGCGGCCGACCTGGGCTACTACCAGAAGGTCGAACTGAACTGGATCGGCGACACCACCAGTGGGCCGCAGAGCATTCAGAACGCCGCCACGGGCCAGACCGACTTCGGTGGGGCGTTCAACGGAGCGGTCCTGAAGCTGGCCGCGGCCGATTCTCCCATCACGTCCGTCATCGGCTACTACGGCTCCGACAAGGAGACGTTCAACGGGTACTACGTGCTCGACGGAAGCCCGATCACGTCGGCACGTGACCTGATCGGCAAGAAGGTCGGTATGAACACGCTCGGCGCGCACCACGAGTTCCTGGTCCGGGAGTGGCTGGCTCGGGAGGGGCTGACCCCGGACGAGATCAAGCAGGTCGAGCTGACCGTCGTGCCGCCGGTGAACACCGAGCAGGCGCTGCGGCAGGGGCAGATCGACGTCGGCACGCTCGGAAGCGTGTTCCGCGACAAGGCAGTCGAGCGCGGCGGCATCCGTCCGCTGTTCACCGACGAGTCCATCTTCGGTTCCTTCACCTACGGTTCGCTGATCTTCCGCGACGACTTCATCGCGAAGAACAAGGACGCCGTCGCCGACTTCGTGCAGGGCACGGCCCGCGCCATCCGCTGGACGCAGGTGACGCCCCGCGACGAGGTGATCGCGAAGTACAAGGAGATCATCACCGGGCGCGGTCGCAACGAGACCACCGATCTCGTCGGCTACTGGAAGTCGCCGGGTGTCGCAGGCCCCGGTGGCGTGCTCACCGACCAGGAGATCCAGACCTGGATCGACTGGCTCGTGCGTAACGGGGAACTCGAGGACGGCAAGCTCACGCCCGCCGACGTCTACACCAACGAGTACAACCCGTATGCCAACGGCACCTACCCCGCCGACAGCGGCCCCGACGGACAAGCGCTGGCCGCCAAGTGAATTCCACCCCAGGTCCTCACGAGAAGAAAGTGAAGTCGATGTCCCACTCCCGGTTCCGGCGAGGCGCCGTGCGCGCACTCGCGGCGACCGCAGCACTGTTCACGTTGGCCTCGGGAGTGGCGGGATGTGCCGGCTCGTCGGACACCGCCACCACCGAGGACGGGAAGACGGTCCTGCGATACCAGGGGTGGGCCGGAGACGTGGGTTTCCACGAACTCGCCGAGGACCTGGGGTACTACGACAAGGTCACACTCGAATGGGTCGGCGACACGACCAGCGGCCCGCAGGACATCCAGTCGGCGGCCACCGGTGACGTCGAATTCGGTTCGGCCTTCAACGGAGCCGTCGTCAAACTCAACGCCGCGGGGGCGCCGATCACGTCGGTGCTGAGTTCCTACGGCGCGGATGCCGGCGAGTTCACCGGATACTTCGTGCTGGACGGCAGCCCCATTCGCTCGGCGCGTGACCTGATCGGCAAGAAGGTCGGGATGAACACGCTCGGCGCGCACCACGAGTTCCTCGTCCGGGAGTGGCTGGCCCAGCAGGGCCTGTCCCCGGACGAGATCAAGCAGGTGGAACTGATCGTCGTTCCGCCGGTGAACAACGAACAGGCGCTACGCGAAGGCCAGATCGACGTGGCCGCCATCAACGGCATCTACCGTGAAACAGCCCAGGAGCGTGGCGGAATCCGGCCGCTGTTCACGGACCGGGATCTCTTCGGCGCGTTCAGCTACGGCACATACGTGGTGCGGGACGACTTCCTGGCCAAGAACGAGGACGCCGTCGCGGACTTCGTGCAGGGCACGGCCCGGGCCATCCGCTGGACCCAGGTGACCCCGCGCGAGGAGGTGGTCGCACGGCTGAAGAACATCATCGACAGGCGTGGCCGCAACGAGAGCGACGAGGCCATCGACTACTGGCGCAGCTCCGGAATTCCCATCGCCGGGGCCGTGATCCAGGAGAAGGAGCTGCAGACCTGGATCGACTGGCTCGTCCGGAACGGTGAGCTCGACGAGGGCAAGCTGACCGCGACCGACCTGTACACCAACGAATTCAACCCGTACGCCAACGGCACGTTCCCCGCCGAGAGCGGGCCCGACGGAGAAGTACTGGAAGGACAGAAATGAGCACCACCGCCTCGAATCCCGACCGGGTTCAGACGCCCAAGCTCCGCCTCGAGCACGTCACCAAGCAGTTCGACGTGCGCGGGTCGAAGGACAAGTTCACCGCGATCGAAGACATCGACATCGATCTCGCGGACGGCGAATTCCTCGTCCTCGTGGGGCCGAGCGGTTGCGGGAAGTCCACGCTGCTCGACCTGCTCGGCGGGCTCAGCACCCCCACGTCCGGCCGGATCCTGCTCGACGGGCAGCCGGTGACCGGGCCGGGTCTCGACCGCGGCATCGTCTTCCAGCAGTACGCGCTCCTGCCGTGGCGGACGGCACGGCACAACATCGAGTTCGGGCTCGAGGCCAAGGGACTGCCCAGGAAGGAACGGCGCGAACTCGCCGAGCACTACCTCGAACTCGTCGGCCTGAAGGGATTCGGCGACCGCTACCCGCACGAACTGTCGGGTGGTATGAAGCAGCGCGTCGCGATCGCCCGGAGCCTGGCGTTCGACCCCGAGGTGCTGCTGATGGACGAGCCGTTCGCCGCGCTCGACGCGCAGACCCGCGAGTCGCTGCAGGACGAACTGCTGCGCATCTGGAAGGCCACCGGCAAGACCATCCTGTTCATCACCCACGGCATCGACGAGGCCATCTACCTCGGGCAGCGGGTCGCCGTCCTGACGTCACGCCCCGGCCGGGTGAAGACGTTCGTGGACATCGACATCGACCGCAGCGGCGAGGACGTCCGGTCCAACGAGCAGTTCCGGCACTACCGACACCGCATCTGGACGCTGCTGCACGGCGAAGTGGAGCGTGCACAGGTAATCGAGAAGGAGGAAGCACATGTCTAGCGCACTCGCGACACCGGAAGTTCCCGTCGCCGCCGATCCGACCCGGACCGCGGCTCCGACGCCCGCTTCCACCCCGCCCGAGCCGGGTGCCGTCCAGCGTGCCGGCGCGGCGCTGCGTCCGCTCGCGTGGCGGATCCTGAAGCCGTCCGTCGCGATCGTCGCGTTCCTGGCGCTGTGGGAGATCGCACCCCGCGTCGGTCTCGTCGACGAAGTGTTCCTGCCCCCGTTCAGCACGGTGATCGAGGCGTTCTTCGACCTGCTCCAGAGCGGTGAGCTGTGGCAGCACGTGTCCGCCAGCCTCTCTCGCGCGCTGATCGGTTTCTTCGTGGCCGTCGTGATCGCGATCCCGCTGGGCATCGCCATCGCCTGGTACCGGCCCGTGTCGGACTTCCTGAACCCGATCCTGGAGCTGTTCCGCAACACGGCGGCGCTGGCACTGCTCCCCGTGTTCATCCTGATCCTCGGCATCGGTGAGGAGTCCAAGATCGCCCTGGTGATCTACGCGTGCACCTTCCCGATCCTGCTGAACACGATCTCCGGTGTCCGCACCGTCGACCCGCTGCTGATCAAGTCGGCGTCCTCGCTGGGACTGTCGCCGGTGCGCCTGTTCCAGAAGGTGGTGCTGCCCGCCGCCGTTCCCACCATCTTCACCGGAATCCGCATGGCCGCCGCGTCGTCGATCCTCGTGCTGATCGCCGCCGAGATGGTCGGGGCCAAGGCCGGGCTCGGCTACCTGATCACGGCCTCCCAGTTCAACTTCCAGATCCCCAACATGTACGCGGGCATCGTCGCCATCTCGGTTCTCGGCCTGACGATCAACGCCGTTCTCGTACTGATCGAACGCAGGCTGTCCCGCTGGCGGGTCTAGTCCTTACCGGAAAAGAAAACCTACATGTCACAGGATTCACAGTTCCACCTCAACGCGTTCCTCATGGGCGTGGGACATCACGAGGCGGCGTGGCGCCACCCCCGCACCGAGGCGCACCGCGTACTGGACGTCGCGCACTTCCAGGAACTCGGCCGGATCGCGGAGCGGGGCAAACTCGATTCGGTGTTCTTCGCCGACGGTCTCGCCGTCGGGCCGCGGATCAAGCACAACACGCAGGCGATCTTCGAGCCCGTCACGCTGCTGTCGGCGATCGCCGTCGCCACCGAAAACGTCGGGCTGATCGCCACGGCGTCCACGAGCTACTCCGACCCGTACACCCTGGCCCGCAAGTTCACGTCGCTCGACCACATCAGCAGCGGCCGCGCCGGGTGGAACATCGTGACCTCGGCAGGCGCTGACGAGGCGGCCAACTTCGGTGTCGACGGCATCCCCGCGCACAGCGGACGATACGAGCGCGCAGAGGAATTCGTCGACGTCACGCTGGCCCTGTGGGACAGCTGGGAGGACGGCGCGGTGGTGCTGAACCCGGAGACGGGCGTGTTCGCCGACCCCGACAAGGTCCACACCATCGACCACGACGGACCGCGGTTCCGGATCAAGGGCCCGCTCAACTCGCCGAGATCCGCTCAGGGGCGGCCGCTGCTGGTGCAGGCCGGATCGTCGGAGAGCGGCAAGGAGTTCGCGGCGCGGTACGCCGAGGCGGTGTTCACCGCGCAGCGCACCCTCGAGCAGGGGCAGGAGTTCTACCGCGATCTCAAGGCGCGGGTCATGAAGCACGGCCGCACTGCCGGCGACCTGAAAGTGCTGCCCGGCATCGTGCCGTTCATCGCCGACACCGAGGAGGAGGCGAAGGCGCTCGAGCAGTCGTTCACCGATCTGATCTCGCCCGAGTACTCGCTGCGGCAGCTGTCGACGATGCTCGGTGTCGATCTCACGAAGCATTCCCTCGACGCGCCGCTGCCGCCGCTTCCCCCGCTCGACGAGATCCAGGGCAACAAGAGCCGGTACCAGCTGGTGAAGGATCTCGCGGCGGACGGATCGCTCACCGTCCGGCAGCTGATCGGGCTGCTCGGCGGCGGACGCGGGCACCGCACGTTCGCCGGCACTCCGGAACAGGTGGCGGACGAACTGCAGACGTGGTTCGAGCAGGGCGCGGCCGACGGTTTCAACATCATGCCGCCGTACCTGCCCGGCGGACTCGACGACTTCGTCGACCGGGTCGTCCCGATCCTGCAGCAGCGGGGACTGTTCCGCACGGAGTACACGGCGACCACCCTGCGTGGTCACTACGGTCTCGCGGACGTCGACAACCGGTTCGCGGGTGCGGTCGACGAAGCGAGCGCATGAGCGGCGAGACCGGTCTGAAGCCTCTCGTCACCACCGTCTTCGTCCCAGCAGCGATCTTCGGCATCGGCCAGGGGGCCGCCGCCCCGGTCATGGCGCTGACGGCCCGCGAACTGGGTGCGTCGGTTGCCGTGTCCGGGCTGATCGTCGCGGTCGTCGGGCTCGGCGCCGTCCTCGGCGACCTGCCCGCGGGCCGGATCGTGGCGAGGTTCGGGGAGCGGCGGTCCATCATCGGCGGCAGTGCCGTCGGCGCCACCGGAGTGCTGGTCTGTCTCCTCGCGCAGTCACCCTGGATGCTCGGTGTGGGCGCACTGCTGACCGGGCTCGCGAACGCCGTGTGGGGGCTGGCCCGCCAGAGCTATCTGGCCGATGCCGTGCCGATCGGGTTGCGGGCCCGGGCGATGTCGTCGTTCGCGGCGATGTGGCGGCTCGGCTTCTTCGTGGGCCCGCTGCTTGGTGCCGCCGTGATCCTGGTGGTCGGCGCGCGGGGCGGGTTCGTGGTGCAGTTCGTCGGCGTCGTGCTGTCCGGGTGGCTGATGTCGCGGGTCCCCGACCCGCCGCGCCGCAGTGCAGCCGCCGTGGGCGGGCACGCGACGCTGCCGTCGATCCTGCGTCGCCACCGGAAACTGCTGGCCACACTCGGAGCCGGGTCGCTCATGATGGGCGCGGCCCGCGCCTCCCGGGAGGCGGTGCTCCCGCTGTGGGCCGCCCACCTCGGACTCGACGCCGCCCAGGTCAGCCTCGTCTTCGGTGTCGGTGCCGCCGTGGACCTGCTGTGCTCGTATCCGGCCGGACATTTCATGGACCGCTACGGCCGCAGGTTCATCGCGGTGCCGTCGCTGCTGGTGATCGGCGCGTCCTACCTGGCGTTGCCGTTCTCGCACGACCTGTGGTCGATCGGGATCGTCGCCGTCGTGATGGGAATCGGCAACGGACTCGGCAACGGCGTGATCATGACGCTCGGCGCCGACATTGCGCCACCGGCCACCCGCGCCGAATTCCTCGCAGGGTGGCGGCTCACCCACGACACCGGGATGTTCGCCGGACCGTTCGGGGTCGGCGCGCTCGCCGCGGTGGTCCCGCTCGGCGCCGCCGTCGCCGCGATCGGGGGAGCGGCGCTGGTCGGCGCCGGACTCCTGTTCCGGTTCATCCCGATCTATTCCCCCTGGCCACCGCCGCCCGCGGCGGAGCCGGATTCCTCACCGCTCGAAAAACAGGAAGCATAGGTACATTCGTTTCATGCGCTTCGGATTGTTCGTTCCTCAAGGTTGGCGTCTGGATCTCGTCGGAATCGATCCCGCGGATCAATGGTCGGTGATGCGCGACTTCGCGTTGCGCGCCGACCAGGGTTCCTCCTGGGATTCACTGTGGGTCTACGACCACTTCCACACCGTCCCGGCACCGACCGAGGAGGCCACGCACGAGGCGTGGACCCTCATGTCCGCGTTCGCGGCCGTCACGTCGCGGGTGCGTCTCGGCCAGATGTGTACGGCGATGAGCTACCGCAACCCCGCCTACCTCGCCAAGGTCGCCGCCACCACCGACCTCATCTCCGGCGGACGCATCGAGATGGGTATCGGAGGCGGCTGGTACGAGCACGAATGGCAGGCATACGGGTACGGATTCCCCTCCGCCGGTACGCGTCTCGGCCGCCTCGACGAGGGCGTGCAGATCATGCGCCAGGCCTGGACCAGCGGCACCGCGACCCTCGAAGGCAAGCACTACCAGGTCGACGGCGCCATCGTCCGCCCACTTCCGCTGCAGGACGGCGGCATTCCGCTGTGGATCGCCGGCGGCGGCGAGAAGGTGACGTTGAAGATCGCGGCGAAGTACGCGCAATACACCAACTTCGACGGCACACCCGACGGATTCGCACAGAAGTCCGAGATCCTGCGGAAGCACTGCGACACCGTCGGCACCGACTTCGACGCCATCACCCGCTCGGCCAACTACAACGTCGCGATCGGCACCACCGAGGCGGAGGTCGAGCAGCGGTTGCTCACCCTGAAGGACCGGCTCACCCCCCACGTCGGCGCCGACGCCGCCGAGGGTGCGCTCGGAGCATTCCGCGGAATGCCCGGCGTGGGAACGCCGGAACAGATCGTCGAGAAACTGTCGGCGCTGAAGGAACTCGGCATGTCCTACGGCATCTTCTACTTCCCCGAAGCCGCCTACGACACCTCGGGCATCGAACTCTTCGAGAAAGAGGTCCTGCCGGCGCTGCGCTGATGGCCGGCCCGTCGGCCGGACGTGCTGATGGCCGGCCCGTCGGCCGGACGTGTTGATCAGCAGACCGCCGCACCGGGCATAGAGTGGCGGGCATGCTCGTCGTCACCCTCGCCGCCGACAACGTGTGGCTGACCCCGCCGGTCGTCACCGACATCGATGCGATCAGCTCGGCGTGCGGCGACGCGTCGATCGCCGAGTGGACGACGATGCCCGCCCCGTACGCCCGCTCGGACGCCGAGCAGTTCGTCCGGCAGACGGTGCCGACCGGTTGGGCCGACCGCAGCCCCACCTGGGCGCTGCGCGAACGTGAGAACGGCCCGGTGCTGGGGATGATCGGCCTGATGGCGCGGGACATGACGGCAGCGGAGATCGGATACTGGCTGTCACCGTCCGCCCGCTCGCGGGGACTGATGACGGCGGCGGTGAACCTGGTGTGCGATTTCGCGTTTCGGACGGACGGGATGGGCCTCGAACGCATCGAATGGCGCGCGTTCGTCGGCAACCTGGACTCGGCGGCCGTCGCCCGCCGGGTGGGCTTCCGGTTCGAGGGACTCCAGCGCGCAGGACTGGTGCAGCGCGGCGTCCGGCGCGATTCGTGGGCGGCCGCCCTGCTGGCCGGCGACCCGCGACAACCGGCAGACGACTGGCCGGGCTAGCGGCCGGTCAGCGCAAACTCTCCGGAAGGTCGTGCTCGGACACCGTGACCCGCTGGTCGGGGCTGGTCCGGATCTGCTCCGACTCGGCGATCCGGCTCTGCAGGAAATCCCACTCGACCTGATCGATCGCGTCCTCCGCGCGGGACCGCACGGCCGCGTCGCGGGTGCCCCACGCGATCGGCATCGGGCTGACCATCTCCCAGGTGTCGGACATGCTGTGCGTGCTGCGGTCGTTCAGCAGTGCGACGGACGGCACCCGGTCACCCACCCGCTGCTTCTGGCCGGTGCGGATCGGAACGTTGCGGGTGACGAGCGCGTACGACGGGTGGACCGCGGACGGCTTCGCGACGTCGATCAGCGACAGCAGGGTCAGCGCGCGGGGGTGGACCTCCGAGACGACGGCGGGCACCAGCGGGCTCCTCGCGTACAGGTCCTCGATGCTGCCGACCTTCTTCGGCACCCAGAACGCCACCCACACGGACGTCAGCGCGGCGATCGCCACGACGGCCCCCAGGATGATCGACCAGGGGTGGGCGAGCAGGATCAGACCGACAGCGGCGGCCGCGAACAGCAGCGCCACCACGATCGCCGACACCTGCAGGCGTCGCATGTCGGCGAACGTCTGATTGACGGACTTCGCGTAGGGCCGGTCGACGGTGAACTCGAAATGTCGCACGGCCCCAGCTTAGAGGCCCGGCTCCGGCGGCAGGCGGTTACCCGATGGCCGGGCCCAGCAGGTCGTCGGCGTCGGTGATCCGGTACGCGTAACCCTGCTCGGCGAGGAACCGCTGCCGGTGGGCGGCGTACTCGGCGTCGAGCGTGTCCCGCGCCACCACCGAGTAGAAGTGGGCCTGGCCGCCGTCGTGCTTCGGTCGCAGCAGGCGGCCCAGCCGCTGAGCCTCCTCCTGGCGGGACCCGAACGTACCCGAAACCTGCACGGCGACAGAMGCTTCCGGAAGATCGATCGAGAAGTTCGCGACCTTGCTGACGACCAGCGTCTGGATCTCGCCCGCCCGGAAACGGTCGAACAGTTCCTCCCGCTCCTTGTTCTTGGTCGACCCCTTGATGACCGGGGCGTTCAACGCCTCACCCAGTTCGTCGAGCTGGTCGAGGTACGCGCCGATGATCAACGTCGGTGCGTCGGTGTGCCGCTCCAGGATCGACTTCACCACCGCGATCTTGGTGTGCGCCGTGGAACACAGCTTGTACCGCTCGTCCGGTTCGGCGACGGCGTAGGACATCCGTTCGGCGTCCGTCAGCGTCACCCGCACCTCGACGCAGTCGGCGGGAGCGATCCACCCCTGCGCCTCGATGTCCTTCCACGGTGCGTCGTACCGCTTCGGCCCGATCAGCGAGAACACGTCGCCCTCACGGCCGTCCTCACGCACCAGGGTGGCGGTGAGGCCGAGGCGCCGGCGGGACTGCAGGTCGGCGGTCATGCGGAACACCGGGGCAGGCAGCAGGTGCACCTCGTCGTAGATCACGAGACCCCAGTCGCGGGAATCGAAGAGTTCCAGATGCTTGTATTCGCCCTTCGTGCGCCGGGTGATCACCTGGTACGTGGCGATCGTGACGGGGCGGATCTCCTTGCGCTCGCCGGAGTACTCGCCGATCTCCTCCTCGGTGAGCGACGTGCGCGCGATCAGCTCACGCTTCCACTGCCGTCCCGCGACCGTGTTCGTCACCAGGATCAGCGTGGTGGCCTTCGCCTTGGCCATCGCCGCCGCACCGACCATCGTCTTGCCCGCACCACAGGGCAGGACGACGACGCCGGACCCGCCGGCCCAGAACGAGTCGGCGGCCATCTCCTGATAGTCGCGCAGGTGCCACTGGCCGTCCGCGGACCCGGGGGAGGTGCCGTCGAAGTCCAGATCGATGGCGTGCGCCTCGCCGTCGACGTATCCGGCGAGGTCCTCCGCCGGCCAGCCGACCTTGAGCAGCAACTGCTTGAGGCGGCCGCGCTCGCTCGGGTGCACCACCACCGTGTCGTCGTCGACGCGGGCGCCGAGCATCGGGGCGATCTTCTTGTGCCGGGTCACCTCGGTGAGGACCGCGCGGTCCAGGCTGACCAGCGTCAGACCGTGGGCCGGGTTCTTCACCAGCTGCAGGCGCCCGTACCGGGCCATCGTGTCGACGATGTCGACCAGCAGCGGCTGCGGCACCGCGTACCGGGAGAAGTTGACGAGGGCATCGACCACCTGCTCGGCATCGTGCCCGGCGGCGCGCGCGTTCCACAGCGCCAGCGGGGTGATGCGGTACGTGTGGACGTGTTCGGGCGCGCGCTCGAGTTCCGCGAACGGCGCGATCGCCTGGCGGGCGTCGTTCGCGCGTTCGTGATCGACCTCCAACAGCAGGGTCTTGTCGGATTGGACGATCAACGGTCCGTCGGTCACGGAAGCCTCCTCGAAAATGCGGTGCCGGATGTAGCCAGCCTGTCCATTGTCCTGATCCGGGCGGCGGCGCGCCACGTCGCGGCCCCCGGCAGGGCCGATACCTGCACATCCGGGGCGGTCGGGGCCTAAATTGAGGGGCAGCCGGATGGATCGACCCAGAGACGAGGCTCGCGATGACCCAGCCCCCCGACGACCCGAACCGCCCCGATCCGAGCGTCCCCGGCGAACCGC
The DNA here is from genome assembly GCF_056402215.1 of Rhodococcus sp. P4_B6. Classification (NCBI taxonomy): domain Bacteria; kingdom Bacillati; phylum Actinomycetota; class Actinomycetes; order Mycobacteriales; family Nocardiaceae; genus Rhodococcus; species Rhodococcus sp. P4_B6. Next base: position 16,307 of record NZ_JBFUHV010000007.1, read on the forward strand.
CGAACAACCCGCAGCAACCGTACCCGCAGGGTGGGCCGCAGCAGCCGTACCAGCAGGGTCAGTACCCGCAGCAGCCCTATCAGCAGGGGCAGTACGCCCAGCAGCCCGGCCAGTATCCGCCGGGCCAGTACGGGCAGCAGCCCGGCCAGTACCCACCCGGTCAGTACCCACCGCAGCCGAAGAAGTCGCGGAAAGGGTTGTTCATCACTCTCGGCGTCCTCGCCGTCGTGATCCTCGCCGCCGTCGCCGCGTTCGGTGTGTACGCGGTGAAGAGCGCCGACGAGAACGCCCTCGACGTCGGCGACTGCCTGTTCTTCGAGTCCGCGTCGACCACCGCGGCCGACACCTCGCACGAGAAGCGGGACTGCTCCGACAGCGAGGCCACGTACGAGGTGGCGCAGAAGAACGACGGCGACGTCCAGTGCGGGGAGGACTACTTCTCCTACACCCTCGTCGGCGAGGACAAGGACGTGCAGACCACGCTGTGCCTCGTCCCGAACATGATCGAGGACTCCTGCTACCTGCTCGAGGACGACGGCCGGATCGTGCCGTCCGACTGCTCCGACATGCAGACCGTCAAGGTCGTGAGACGCGCGGACGGCCAGGACGACGAAACCCTGTGCAACGAGTTCGACACCGCATTTCCCATCGCCTTCTCCGAACCCCAGCGCACGTACTGCATCGAGGTCAATCTGGGTGGCTAGCGCCCCGTGAGTACTTGTTGACCCCGGGACGTTGAGAAGTACTCACGGGGAGTTAAATTCACGGGAATCGAGTCCGTTGAACTGCACGTTCCCCTTCGCTAGCGTTCGAGGTCAGGCCACATCACTGCGCGCGGCGAAGGGGGAACGATGGCGCGAACGCAGCCCGTCACCCGGCGCGGCGCCGGACGTTCCGGCGCCAGCGCGGGCACGGTGCTGCGCACGGTCCTCGACAGCGGGCCGATCGCACGCAGCACCATCGCCCGCATCACCGGGCTCTCACCCGCGACGGTAACCACGGCCAGCGCGCAGCTCGTCGACCACGGCCTGCTGCGGGAACTGCCGGAGATCGCGGGCCCAACCGGACTGGGACGGCCACACGTGCCGGTGGACGTCGACGACAGCCGGTACGTCGTGTACGGGATCCATCTGGCCATCACGCATGTGACCACCGCGTTGCTCGACCTGCGCGGGCGGGTGCTGGCACGGTCCCGCGATCCGCATTACGGGCTGGGACCGGCCGAGATCCTGCGGAACGCCGTGACGACCCTGGAGGCGCTGGCCGTCCAGCACGGTGAGCCTTCGGTTCCGATCGGTGTCGGTTTCGCGGCGGGCGGCTGGATCGACTCCGAATCGGGTGTGGTGCGCGAGCATCCGATCCCGGGATGGAACGGGTACCCGGTCCGCGCGGATCTCGAGCACCGCACGGGTCTGGACGTCCGGATGGATTCGCACGCGCGCGCTCTCATCGACGCGGAGGTGTTGTTCGGGGAGCCGAGGGCGCGGGAGAGTGTGGTGCAACTCTTCGTCGGGAACGTGGTGGACGCCGCGTTCGCGACCGGCGGCGTGGTCCACCACGGCCCTCGCGCGGCGGCGGGCGCGGTGGCGCACGTGCCCGTCGAGAACAGTGTCGAGGAGTGCGCCTGCGGGCGCACCGGATGTGTGCAGGCCACCCTGTCGGATCTTGTGCTGGTGCGCAGGGCGATGGAGCTGGGCATCATCGAGCGGCCGATCTTCCGCGATCTCCTCGACGCGGGCCGTAACAGGCACCCGGAGGCGCTGGCACTGTTCACGGAACGCGCGCACGGCGTCGGGGTGGTGGCGGCGCGTCTGCTGGATCTGTTCAATCCGGAGGTCCTCATCGTCTGCGACCAGAGTGTGAGCGGGATTCCCGGGTGTCTGGACACGGTCCGGCGTGCGGTCGCGGAGTCGTCGGCGACGTGTGACGATCCGTCGTGGTCCGTGCTGTCCACCAGCTTTCCGGGACGGGCGCTGCCGGTGTCCGCCGGTGCCGTGATCCTCGCGGAGCTCTACCGCGCGCCGCTCACCAGCTTCGTGCGCCCACTGGCCGGAATTTCGTGACGTGTATCACAGCATCGGAGTTAATTCGGTGGGAAGCAATGTTGACGGGGATTGCGCTGGATCGCAAGGATATTGGTGTGAACACCTCTACGGCGGACAGCGTGCGTACCACCTCGTGTCGCCCCGGGTCCTGTTGTCGCCGCACGCGATGGGGTCGCGTCTGACGTTTCCGGCCTGACGCCGCGGACGCCCCGAAACACCGTTCCGTTCTTCCTTTCTCGCTCCTGCACGGCACCCGACCTTCTGCGTCCGGGGTGCCCATCGGAGACCACATCCTTCGAAGGATCAATCATGTCCAGTTCACTCGTGTCTTCCGCCGGGTACCGGCGCCTCACGCGCGCCGCCTTCGCCGGCGTCGTGGCGCTCGGGCTCGCGTCCTGCTCCTCCGGTTCCTCCGGCGGGCTCGCGCTCGATGATGCTGTGCCCGATCAGGTTCCGGAGGGAACCTCGCTCAGTGTGTCGATCAAGACCACCCGGCTGCAGCTCGAGGCGACCGACCAGATCGCCGATCTCCCGTTCACCGTGTCGGACTGGCCGGACGTCAGTGCCGGTCCCGACGTGATCCAGGCCTTCCGCGGCAACGCGGTCGACCTGGCCACCAACGCCGCGATCCCGCCGATCCAGGCGCACGCCACGGGGCTGGACGCGAAGATCGTCGCGGTCCGGGAGAAGGAACAGCCGCAGTACGTGCTGGCCACCGCCCCCGGCTCGGACGTCGCGGCACTGCCGGACCTGCGGGGCAAGAAGATCGCGTTCTCGCCCGGGCAGGCGCAGGGTGTGGTGATCCTGCGAACGCTGAAGGCGCAGGGCCTGACCACGAAAGACGTCCAGCTCGTCGAGCTGCCCAGCCCGCAGTTCCTCACCGCGCTGCAGTCGAAGCAGGTGGACGTCGCGCCGCTGTCGGAGCCGACGGTGACGAAGTACCTGAACCAGTACGGTCCGGACGGAGCGAAGGCGTTGCAGACCGACGCCGTGGACGCGCTCACCGTGCTCTGGGCGCCGGTGGAGGTCCTGCAGGATCCGGCCAAGGCTGCGGCGATCAAGGCGTTCATTCCGTTCTGGGCGCGCGGGGAGATCTGGGCGTGGGAGAACCAGGACGCGTGGATCCAGAAGTACTACGTGGAGAGCGAACAGGTGTCGGCCGAGGACGGCAAGCGCATCGTCGCCTCCGTCGGGCAGCGGCCGTCGTACCCGGTCAACTGGGACACGGCCGTCGAGTGGACGCAGGACACCGTCCAATTGCTCTCCGACGCCGGGTACTTCAGCGAGTTCGACGCCAACGAGCTGTTCGACCGCCGATTCGAAAACATCGCCGCCGACGCCGTGCCGGCCGAGTACCGAGGCGGTGTGCAGCGATGACCAGTATTCTCTCCGCGCCCGCAGCAGCACCGGCGCGCACGACCGCAGCCGGTGCCGACAGGTCCGGGTCCGGCGCCGCCGAGCGGCCGATCCGGCGACTCGGCCTGCGCAAGGGTTTCCCGTTCTCCAGGCTGGCCGGGGTGCTGCTCCTCCTCGCGGTGTGGGCGGTGGGCAGCGTGGCGGGCCTCATCGACCCGCGGAAGCTGTCCGCGCCGTGGACGGTGGTGACCACGGCCGTCGACCTGATCTCCACCGGCATCCTGCAGGAGCACATCGCCGCGTCGTTGAGTCGCGCCGCCGTCGGGTTCGCGTTCGGCGTGGTGATCGGGACGGCGCTGGCCGTCGTCGCCGGACTGACGCGTTCCGGTGACGCCCTGATCGACGGGCCGATCCAGCTCAAACGGGCCATCCCGACGCTCGGCCTGATCCCGCTGCTGATCCTCTGGCTCGGCATCGGCGAGACGTTCAAGATCGTGATCATCGCGCTCGGTGTCGTCGTCCACATGTACATCCAGACCCACAACTCGCTGACGTCGATCGACAACCGGTACGTCGAACTCGCCGAGGTCCTCGGGCTGTCCCGGGCCACGTTCATCCGTAAGGTGGTGCTGCCGGGTGCGATGCCGGGATTCTTTCTCGGACTGCGTCTCTCGGTGACCGGTGCCTGGCTCACCCTCATCGTCGTCGAGGGAATCAACGCGGTGACCGGTCTGGGGAAGATGATGTACAACGCGCAGAACTACGGCCAGTCCGACGTGATTCTGGTGGGGCTCGCCGTCTACGGCATCTTCGGTCTGCTGTCCGACGCCGTCCTCCGCTACATCGAAAGGCGGTCGCTGTCATGGCGCAAGACGCTCGCAGGCTAGAACCCGCCGCCGTGCAGGTGCGGTCCCTCGTTCGCGGATTCGGCGACAAGACCGTCCTCGACCACCTGGACCTCGACATTCCCGAAGGCCAGTTCGTGGCCCTGCTCGGCAAGAGCGGGTCCGGCAAGAGCACACTGCTGCGCGCGCTCGCGGGCCTCGACTACGACGTCGAGGGCCGCGGCGGAACGCTCACCGTGCCCGCGGAAGTGTCGGTGGCTTTCCAGGACTCACGGCTGCTGCCGTGGCTGCGGGTGCTCGACAACGTGACGCTCGGGCTGGGCCGCACCGGCACGAGCAGGGGCGCCTCCGCCCTCGCGGAGGTGGGGCTCGCCGGCCGCGAGAAGGCATGGCCCAGTGAATTGTCCGGCGGTGAACAGCAGCGGGTGGCGCTGGCGCGGGCGCTGGTCCGCGAGCCTCAGCTGTTCCTCGCGGACGAGCCGTTCGGCGCCCTCGACGCGCTGACCCGGATCAAGATGCACGCGCTGCTGCAGGAGTTGATCCGCCGCCACCGCCCGACCGTCCTGCTCGTCACCCACGACGTCGACGAGGCGATCGCGCTCGCCGACCGGGTGCTCGTCCTCGACCGCGGGCAGATCGTCGTCGACGAGATCGTCGACATTCCGAGGCCGAGAGCGCTCGGCGACAGCAAGTTCCACGAGTTTCGCAATACGCTGCTCGGCGCCCTCGGCGTCGAGGTAGCGGCACAGTGAGGAGTTACACCATGAGTTCGTCACCACAGCGCCGGCTGCATCTCAACGCATTCCTGATGGCGATCGGGCACCACGAGGCGTCCTGGCGCCTGCCCGAGAGCGACCCGAACGCCAACCTCGACATCAAGCACTACATCTCGCTGGCGCAGACTGCCGAACGCGGAAAGTTCGACTCGGTGTTCCTCGCCGACAGCCCGGTGCTGTTCAGCAATCCGGAACGCAGGCCGAGCGGCAAGCTGGAGCCGACCATCATCCTCACCGCGATCTCCGCGGCCACCGAGAAGATCGGCCTGATCGCGACCGCGTCGACCAGTTACAACGAGCCGTACAACCTGGCGCGGCGGTTCGCGTCCCTCGACTTCGTCAGCAGCGGCCGCGCCGGCTGGAACATCGTCACCACCGCCGGCGCCGACGCCGCGCAGAACTTCGGGCTCGACGACACCCCCGCACACCGCAGCCGCTACGAGCGGGCCGCGGAATTCGTCGAGGTGTCCACCAAGTTGTGGGACAGCTGGGAGGACGACGCCATCGTCGCGGACAAGGACGTCGCGATCCACGCCGACTCCGCCAAGGTCCACGTCATCGAGCATGAGGGCCGGTTCTTCAAGGTGCGGGGACCGCTCAACGTGCCGCGGTCGCCGCAGGGATACCCGCTGCTCGTGCAGGCGGGATCGTCCGAGGACGGAAAGGATTTCGCCGCCCGCTACTCGGAGGCCATCTTCACCGCCCAGCCCACCCTGGACGAAGGGAAGGCGTTCTACGCCGACGTCAAGGACCGCGTCGCGGCAGTGGGAAGGGATCCGGAGCAGGTGCTGATCCTGCCCGGCATCGTGCCGGTCATCGCGGACACCGAAGAGGAGGCCCGTGAACTCGAGGCCGAGCTGGAGCGGCTGATCTCGCCGGAATACGCCCGGAAGCAGTTGGCGCAGCGGTTCAATCTCGAACCCGAGCAACTCCCGCTCGACGAGGAACTGCCCGACGACCTGCCGTCCGAGGACGAGATCGAGGGCGCGAAGAGCCGGTACACGCTGATCGTGGACCTCGCCCGCCGGGAAAGGCTCACCGTCAGGCAACTGATCGGGCGACTCGGTGGCGGTCGCGGTCACCGCACGTTCGCGGGCACCCCACTCCAGGTGGCCGACACTATCGAGCACTGGTTCCGCAACGGCGCCGCCGACGGGTTCAACATCATGCCCGCCGTCCTGCCGTCCGGGCTGGAGAAGTTCGTCGACTCCGTGGTCCCGATCCTGCAGGAACGCGGACTGTTCCGCACCGACTACACCGAGACCACGCTGCGGGGGCACTACGGTCTGCCGCGGCCCGCGAATCAGTTTGCGGTCGAGAAGGATTCCACGCTGGTGTCTGCGCAGTGACGACGGCAACTCCGGAGAACGCCGGCTGGCTGCGGTATCTGTTCGGTTACTGTCTGCGCCAGCGCCGCAATCTCGTTCTCGCGTACGGCGCGGCGGCGGTGGCGGCCGCGGCCACCGCCACCATCCCGCTGGCCGTCCGGCACGTGATCGACAACGCCGCGGTCGACACGAATCATGCGCTGGCGCCCTGGATCGCGGTGCTCGTCGTCCTCGCGGCCATCCGCTTCGCCGCCGCCTACACGCGGCGGTACCGCTCCGGGCAGCTGTCCCTCGGCGTGCAGTACGACCTGCGGGGCGACGCCTTCCGATCCCTGCTGCGGCTGGACGGCGTCAAACAGGACGGGCTGCAGACGGGACAGGTGGTGAGCCGGTCGATCTCGGACATCACGCTGATCCAGATGCTCCTGCAGTTGCTGCCGCACATGGCGGGGAACCTGCTGATGTTCGTGATCTCGCTGGCCGTGATGGCCGTGCTGTCGCCGATCCTCACCCTCGTCGCCCTCGCCGTGCTGCCCGCGCTGTGGTTCATCTCCCTGCGCAGCCGCGTCGACCTGTTCCCCGCCAACTGGCATGCGCAGGAACAGGCGGCCGTCGTGGCGGGCGGGGTGGAAGCCGCCGTCACCGGGGTGCGCGTCGTCAAGGGATTCGGCCAGGAGCACCGCGAACTCGAAGACCTCGAGAAGCGGGCAGGTGAGCTGTTCCGGTCCCGGCTGCGCGTCGCGCGGCTGACCAGCCGGTACAACCCGGCACTGCAGGCGGTCCCGATGCTCGGGCAGGCCCTCGTGCTGGCCCTCGGTGGGTGGCTGGCTCTGCACGGCACACTGTCGCTGGGCACGTTCGTCGCCTTCACCACGTACCTGGCGGCGTTCGCTTCGCCCGTCCGTCAACTCGCCACCCTGCTGACCGTGAGCCAGCAGGGGCGCGCGAGCGTCGAACGCGTACGCGAGGTGATCGACAACGCGCCGGCCGTCACCACCGCGCCCGGCGCCGTGGACCTGCCGGACGGCCCCCTCGCGGTGGAATTCGACGACGTCGCTTTCGGCTACGACCCGTCGAACCGGCTGCTCGACGGACTGTCGCTGCGAATCGCACCCGGCGAAACCGTGGCGGTGGTCGGAGCCGCCGGATCGGGCAAATCGACTCTGGCCATGCTCGTTCCGCGGCTCTACGACGTCGATGCGGGTGCGGTCTCCGTCGGGGGGATCGACACCCGCAGGCTGTCGCTCGAATCGCTGCGCTCCGCGCTCGGCGTCGTCTTCGAAGACAGCTACCTGATGTCCGAGACCATTCGCGCGAACGTCTCGTACGGCAGGCCGGACGTCGACGAGGCAACGGTGCGTGAGGCACTGCGCGTGGTGCAGGCGGAGGAATTCGTCGACGCGCTGCCGGACGGCCTCGACACCGTCGTGGGGGAGCAGGGGGTGACGTTGTCGGGTGGTCAGCGGCAGCGCATCGCGCTCGCCCGGGCACTGGTCACCGATCCGCGGATCCTGGTGCTCGACGACGCGACCTCGGCGGTCGACGCCCGGGTCGAGGCCGCCGTCCATCACGAACTGCGCGTCGCCACCCGGGAGCGGACCACACTGATCATCGCGCACCGCCGGTCGACGCTCGCCCTGGCCGACCGCATCGCGGTGCTGGCGGACGGCCGCATCGTCGACGTGGGGACGAGCGCCGAACTCGACGAACGCTGCCCGCTGTTCCGTGCGCTGCTGTCGAGTGCGGACGACGTCGCCACCCCGGACCCGTCGCCGCCGCTGCCGGACGTCGACGGCGTCACCGCCGAACTGTGGCGCCGGGAGGACGGAGACGAGGCGTCCGGGGTGTTCGACGCCAGGGCCGCAGCGGCTTTCGCGACCGCGGCGGCCGGTGCCAGTGGACCCTCGCGCGGCGGCGCGGCAGGGGGAATCCTGTCGTCGGCACCACCCGGACCCGACGTGATTGCCCGGCTCGACGACCTGCCACCGCTCACCGGAGACCCGGACGTCGCCGCTGACGAGGCCCGGGCCGCCGACCCCGCGTTCGGGCTCGGCTCACTGCTGCGGCCCCTCCTGCTGCCACTGGTCGCGGGACTGGTGCTGGTCGGATTGGACGCCGTCGCGCAGATCGCGGTGCCGGTCCTGGTCCGTACCGGCGTGGATCGGGGAGTGCTGCAGGGCGCCCGCGACCTGCTGCTGCTCGCGGCGGCCGCGACCGTGGTCGTGGTGCTGCTCGACTGGGCGGTCAACGTCGCCCAGACCCGGGTGACCGGACGTACCGGTGAACGGCTGCTGTACACGTTGCGGGTCAAGACGTTCGCGCAACTGCAGCGGCTCGGTTTGCAGTACTACGAGCGGGAACTGGCCGGCCGGATCATGACCCGCATGACCACCGACGTCGACAGCCTGTCCAACTTCCTGCAGACGGGTCTGGCCACCGCGGTCGTCAGCGGGCTGACCATCTCCGGTGTGCTGGTGGCACTGCTGGTGATCGACGCGGAACTTGCCCTCGTGCTGGTACTCGTGGTGCCCGTCCTCGTCGCGGCCACCGTCGTGTTCCGCCGGAAGTCGGTGCCCGCCTACGCCGAGGCCCGCGACCGCGTCGGAATCGTCAACGCCTACCTGCAGGAGAACGTGACGAACATTCGTGTCACACAGGCATTTCGGCGCGAGGACTACAACGCGGCCCAGTTCGCCCGGCGGGCCTGGGACTTCCGGGGGTCGCGGCTCCGGGCCCAGCGATACATGGCGTTGTACTTCCCGTTCGTCGAATTCCTGTCCGTGGTCGCGACCGGGCTCGTGCTCGCGGCGGGGACCGCGCGGATCCATACCGGAACCCTCACCGTCGGCACACTGATCGCGTTCGTGCTGTACGTCGAACTGTTCTTCGCTCCCGTGCAACAGCTTTCGCAGGTGTTCGACGGCTACCAGCAGGCGGTCATCGGGCTGGGACGGCTGCGGGGGCTGATGCGGACGCCGACCACCACACCGCAGGCAGGCGAACCGATCGTCCTCGACCGCATCAGCGGTGGCATCGTGTTCGACGACGTCCACTTCGCGTACGAATCCGGCAAGGGTGAGGCGCTGCGAGGGGTGGAGCTTCACATCGAACCGGGCGAGACGATCGCCCTCGTCGGCCAGACCGGCGCGGGAAAGTCGACGGTGCTCAAGTTGCTCGCCCGCTTCTACGACCCCACCGCGGGGGCGGTGCGCGTCGACGGCATCGACACCCGCGCCCTGGACCTCGCGTCGTTCCGGCAGCGACTCGGCGTCGTCCCGCAGGAGCCGCACCTGTTCGGCGCCACCGTCCGCGACGCCGTCGCCTACGGGCGCCCCGACGCGACGGACGCGGAGGTCGAGGCCGCCAGCAGGGCCGTCGGCGCCCACGACATGGTGTCCGGGCTGGCCCTCGGATACCTGCAACCGATCGGGGAACACGGGCGTAACCTGTCCGCCGGACAACGCCAGTTGCTGGCACTGGCCCGCGCCGAACTGGTGGACCCCGACATCCTGCTGCTCGACGAGGCCACCGCCTCACTGGACCTGGCCACGGAGGACCGGGTGCGCCGCGCGACCGAGAACCTGTCCCGGCGGCGCACCACCGTCGTCGTGGCGCACCGGCTGAGCACCGCCGCGCGAGCCGACCGGGTGGTGGTCCTCGACGGCGGCAGGGTCGCGGAAGTCGGAACGCACGACGAGTTGCTGGACCGGGGCGGCGTCTACCGGGAACTCTGGGAGGCTTATGCGGCTTCGCCACCCGTGAGTACTTATTAACCGCGGGACGTTATGAAGTACTCACGGGGCGGAGGCCACGACCGGGGGATGCTCCGCCACGCAGAAGAGATTGCCCTCCGGGTCGGCCAGCGTCGTCCACTGCACGTGGGGGTGCTCGTCGAGGACGTCCCACCGGTGCGTTGCCCCGAGCGCCAGTAGCCGCTCGACCTCGCGTTGCCGTGAACCCCACGGAACGGTGAGGTCCAGGTGGATGGCTTGGCGCTCGGGACGGGCGCCGGTGAGCGGCTGGAAGAACATCGCGAACCCGTCCGGGTCGGCCGGTGGCAGATAGACGCTGTCACCGCCCGGGAGCGGCGTGGCACCGGTGACACCGGCCCAGAACGCGGCGAGCGCTGCGGGGTGCGCGGCCTCGAGATTGATTGCTCCGAGACTGATCTGATGTTTCTCCACGTCCGCGATACTAGGTGGTACCTGTGGGGCCCGCTCAGGCGCCGATCGACGCCTTCATCATCGGCAGCATCGCCCACAGCTGGTCCTGCCAGTAGCCCCAGCTGTGGGTTCCCGTCGCCGGGAAGTCGTAGTGCGCGGGGATTCCGAGGGTGTCGAGTCGCACCTGGAAGGCCCGGTTCTGGGCCAGCGCGATGGCCTCCAGACCCATGCCGGTGCCGACGTTGAAGACATCGATCGCGGACTGCGGCTGATCGTGCGGGCCGGGAAGGCCGGCGCCCGCCGAGATCCACATCGGAAGCCCGCGCATGAGGGGTGCCGCGACGAACGGGTCGTTCCGCAGCCAGGCGGGATCCCACGGCGGGCCCCACATGCAGTCGGCGTTGTAGCCGCCGGCGTCGAGCATCGCGATACGGATCGCCTCACGCATGCCCGGCGCCGACAGGTTCAGATACCCCGACATCGACCCGGCGAACGTGAACTGGTCGCGATGGTAGGCGGCGAGGATCAGCGACGCGTTGCCACCCATCGACAGTCCGGCGATGGCGTTGCTGGTGCGGCTGATGCCGTAGTTGTTCGCCAGGAAGTCGGGCAGGTTCTGGGTGAGAAACGACTCCCACTTGTACGTGTACGGCTGGTTGTTGGTGTTGCTGGGTGCGTACCAGTCCGTGTAGAAGCTGGACTGCCCGCCGACCGGTTCGACGACGGTGATGCCGTGATCGGACAGCCACGCTGCGTTGGTCTCGTGTTCCCAGCCGCTGACGTCGTCGGTCGCGCGGAGGCCGTCGAGGAGGTAGAGGGCCTTGTTGCTGCCGTTGTTCGCGAGCCACATGCGGATCTTGATCTGCCCGACCCCGCCGGGTGCGTCGACCCAGTGTTCGCGCAGCCGGCTGTACGGGTCCGCGGACGCCGTCCCGCCGCCGACGAGGACGAACGCGAGAGGCAGGATCACCACCGCAATCATCAGCCGGACGACGCCTCGTAACCAACCGTGTAACGGCTTCGTTGCTGTGACACTCATGGTTCTGCCTCCTGGTAAGTCGTCCCCGGCCAGGTACATACCAGCAACACGGTATTGCGCGGCCCGGAATTCCTCGGCGTTTGCGCAGAATCGTTATGCGACCTGTGAGTACTTGTTAACGTCCCGCGGTTAACAAGTACTCACGGGTCAGTCGACCCTGGCGACCGACGTGATGCGGTGCAGGGTGAACCGGCGAACCGCGCCGCTCGCCGGATCGAAGGCGTCGAGTTGGCCGCCGCCGACGCTGACGGGATCGACGATGCGGTGCGTCGCCACGCCCTGCGCGTCGACGTAACCGATCGTCACGCTGGAGCGTTCGCGCGCCGCGGCGTTGAGCAGGGCGATGGTCGCGGCGCTGCTGGCCCGCGACCCGTCGGACCGGATGCTGCCGGAACCCTTGGCCGACGCCGCCAGGTCACCGGCGCGCAGCGTCCGGACGACCGCGTCGAGCTGGGCGTCCGTCGCGACGGCCGGGAGGCGGCTCGCGGGCGCCTTGCGCCGGGTCAGGACGCGGGCGCCGCGTGGGCGCAGATCGACGAGGGCACCGGACGAGTCCTCGCCTGCCGGCGCGAACCCGGCGGCCCGCAATTCGCCCAGCACTTCCCGCAGCGGCGCCTGCGACACCGCCACCGTCGGCGCCAGCGCGCGCAGGGCCAGGGCGGCGGCCACCGGCGACGCCAGGACCTCCGCGAGCAGCGTCGGGTCCTCGCAGCGGACGAACGACGCCGCGACACCGGCCCGGAGCCGGCCGTGCCGCCGCGCGACGTCGTCGATCAGATACGACAGCGACTGCGGGACGGGCGTGCGCGACCGGGTTGCGAAGAGGCTGTGCAGTTCCGCCGCCGTCATCCCGACGTCGAGGGCGCGCCGGACGCTGTCCTCGCTGATCCGGTACATCGACGCCGCACCGGCGGACTCGATGTCCGCGACGAGGGTGATCTGCTCCAGCAGGTCGGGGGTCAGCGGTCCCGGGGCGACGACGGTGAGGTCGGCCTGGACGAGAACATGGTCGACGGGTTCGGGCAGTGACGCGTGCATCTCGGCCTCGGCGTCGCCGCCGTGGAGCAGCGCACGTCCGGGGGAGCTGAGCGCGCCGCGGGCGACGAGGCCGAGTGTCGCGGCTTCCTCGAGGGTGCGTTCCACCGCGTGGACCCGCAGCCGGGCGCCCCAGCGGGGGCGGCGCCAGGCCAGGAGGCGACTGACCTCGGCGGGGTCGGCCGAGTGCCCGCTGCCCAGTTCCGCCAGCAGCCCCAGGATCGCCTGCCGGTCCCGCGGCGCGGACGGCGCGCGCACTTCCTCGGACAGCGCGGCGACCGGTTTGTCGTTGGCGTCGCGCATGCCGATGAACCACGCCATGCGCGGCAGTTCCAGCCACGCCGCGGCCAGGGCGTGCCACCGCCGGGCGACCGGGGAGGTCAGCCAGTTGTCGACCACGGTGGTCGGGGCCCAGTAGTTCTCCCCGGTGTCGGACGTCGGCGCCGGGTCCGGGGTGCCGCTCGCGATCAGTCCCGCGGCCGACAGCAGTTCGACGAGCAGGCTCAGCCGGTTCTCGTCGATGCCGGACGTCTTGGCGATCCGTCGCAGTTCCCGGACCCCGAGACCACCCGCCCGCAGAGCCGGTGCCGGGATCTCGCCGAGCGCCTTGACGACGTCCTCGCAGTGGCGGACCAGTTCGAGAGCCTCACCCGCGGCGGCGGCGTTGATGTCGGCCGGCTTGTGTTTGCGGCCCGTCACACCGGGTGCGGCCAGCGAGGTGGGGTCGAAGACGGCCTCCCCACGCAGGACCTGCCGCACCTGGAACGGCAATTCGACGGTCTCGTCGTCGATCCACCGCAGCAGCCCGGCGGCGAGGAGCCGCTGAACGGGACGGTCGGGGGGTGTCCCGGGAGCCGCGTCCCGGGTCCGCCCGATCGAACTCGACTTCGCCAGGGTCTCGAGGATGTCCCGTTCGGCGGTCTGCAGTCCCGCCAGCGCCGCCGTGATCCCGGCCTCGTCGAGCGTCTCGACGGGTTCGGCGCTGCGTCCGACGCGCCACGGGATGGTGGCCACGACGGCGGGAACGATCCGCAGCGTCGTCTTGTCGCCCCAGACGATCCCGACGGACCGCAGGCCGTCGAGGGTGGCGTCGACGGTCTTCTTCGTCGCCCGCGACCCCACCGCCTCCTGCAGGGTGGCCCGGGGCACGGGCACCTCGTCGGCGCGCTCGAGCGCCAGGAGTTCGAGGACACCGAAGTCCAGGGACGTGAGGTTGTCGGCCGCCCGGGCGACCGAGGCCCGTTGCTCGGCGCGGCCGGCGAGGACGACGATCGTGGCCGGCGGCGGGACCGCGAGATCGGGGCGCCTGCGGAGCAGATCCGTCAGTTCTGCGTCGCTGCGCGCGGCCAGCCAGTCCGCGAGCGTCGCGGCGCCGCGGGGGGAGACTGCGGTGCCGTTGGTGCTCGCGATGGTGTCGTCGGTGTCGGTCATCGACTATCAGATTAGAGACCTGGGCTGTACGTCGCCGAATGCTCCTGTCAAAATGGCACCGTGGCTAACAATTCGAAGAAGCAGTATGTGGATCCAGGGTGGCCCGAAACCGCCGATGGAGATCACGCCGTGACCGAACTGTCGTCGACCCGTGCGGGCGGATTGTCCCCGTTCGGCGAGGACACCGAGTTCCCGTTGCCGGCGGAGTCGTTGCCGTACGCGCACCCGCACACGGTGATCAACCGCTGACCATGCGACAGAAGAGGGGCCCTGCACCGGATCGGTGCAGGGCCCCTCTTCTGTGAGTTGCGGGGATTACTGCGGGAGCAGTCCCTTGTTCGCGTCGATGAGCTGCAGGATCTGGGGATCGATCGCGATGCCCTGGGCCTTGACGGCCTCGATCGCGCTGTCGACGGCGCCGGCGTACTGCGAGGTGCCGCTGGTGCTGGGGACGCCGCCCGTGATGTCGGGGAGGGCAGGCGCCGCGGGCGCCTCGGGCACGGTGGCGGGGGCGGTGCGCTGGGTGGGTGCGCTGCTCAGGCCGAGGCTCGAGGAGCAGGACGGCCATGCGCCCCAGCCCTGGGAGTCGAGGACCTTCTCGGCGACGACGATCTGCTGTTCACGCGAGGCCTGGTTGGCGGTGGCTGCGTACTGGGTTCCACCGTGTGCGTTCCAGGTGCTCGGGGAGAACTGGAGTCCGCCCTGGAAGCCGTTTCCGGTGTTGATGCCCCAGTTTCCGCCGGACTCGCACTGCGCGAGGCGGTCCCAGTCGGAGTCGGGTGCCGCGTTCGCGGTGCCCGAGAAGGCTGCTCCGGCGACGCCCATGATGGCGCCGGTGACGGCGACCTTGGCGACGGTGCGGCCGGTGGTGGTGGGCTTGCGATGGCGTCCGCTCATAGTGGTAGAGATCCTCTCCACACGCGCCTGCGAGGTCAGCTGTCGGGTTCGGGCTGAGAGGTCGCCCGGCCTCGCCTCTCCTGGCTGGAGAGGGTCTGGCTTCACCCCAAGATCCGACTGTGCGAGGCACATTCGGACCGGTGTCCGTCTGGAAACTTGCGTTCCCTGGAGGACTTTGGGTCCCCCGTCCTCGTCCCTGGAATGCTTCGTCGGGACTCCGGTACCCGCGGGACGAGGTTTGGCGCGGCGGGCCGGACGTGGCCGATGTTTCATCGGCCGGTGACGACGGTAACGGGCCGAGGCCGCAGTGTCACCATTTGATAACGCGGAGTGTCTTCGCCTGTTGCGGGGCCTCATTGGGCGCGCCGGGACTCTTCCCAGCTAGTGGCGACGAGACGTGCGTATCGCCGTCCCGTTGCCCTTCCGTTACCGGGTCGTTATGTGAGGAAGCTCACATCACTGCGGTGCGTCGACGATGTCCTTGCCGAGGGGCATCAGCGAGATGGGAATCATCTTGATGTTCGCGACGGCGAGCGGGATCCCGATGATCGTGATCGCCATGGCGATTGCCGTCACGACGTGCCCGATCGCGAGCCACAGACCAGCGATGATGAACCAGATGACGTTGCCGATCAGCGAGGCCACACCGGCCGTCGGCTTGTCGATCACGGTCTTCCCGAACGGCCACAGCGCGTAGACGCCGACGCGGAACGACGCGATGCCGAACGGGATCGTGATGATCAGGATGAAGCACAGGATTCCGGCGACGAAGTACCCCAGCGCCAGCCACAGACCGCCGAAGACCAGCCAGATGATGTTGAGCAGAATTCTCATGATCGTCCCCTCGGTGGTTGGGAATGCCTCGGTGATCGGGTGTGTCAGCGCGAGCGTCTGCCCTGCCTCAGTGCCGCCACGATTCCGAGCAGGAATCCGATCGGGCAGGCGAGGGCGATGAGGTAGAGAACGAGACCCGGTTCGGAATCGGAGAGCACCGGCGTCAGGAAGATCGCCACGATCGCGACGAAGCCGATCGCGAAGAGAGCGAGCGCGACCCGCAGGAGTCCGTCGCCCCTCCGGGGTGTGTGAGGAGTGCTCGAAGGAGTCGATTCGTGGGCCACACCAGCAACGATAGTGCCTGGAAACCCGAATGCCGGAGGGGGTGTCTGCAAGGTAGACTGTGGGCACTGCGCGTCCCGCACCAGAGGTGGGGCGCGCTGTTTTGCATACCAAGTGCAACAAATACCAAGTGCAACCAACTGCACTCCAAGTGATGAGCGGGTGAACGCGGTGCCGACCGGCAAGGTGAAGTGGTACGACGTCGAAAAGGGCTTCGGCTTTCTGTCGCAGGAGGAGGGGGAGGACGTCTATGTGCGTTCGTCCGCTCTTCCCGAGGGCGTCGAGGGCCTCAAGGCCGGTCAGCGTGTGGAGTTCGGCATGGCCGCCGGTCGACGCGGACCCCAGGCGCTGAGCCTGAAGGTGCTCGACCCTGCGCCGTCGCTGCGTCAGAACGCCGCGCGCAAGGAGCCGTCCGCCAAGAAGCACACGCCGGACGAACTGCACGGCATGGTCGAGGACATGATCACGCTGCTCGAGGCGAAGGTCCAGCCGGACCTGCGCAAGGGCAAGTACCCCGACCGCAAGACCGCCCAGCGCATCTCCGAGGTGGTCCGCGCCGTCGCACGCGAACTCGACAGCTGATTCGTCCGACGAGAAGGGCCCCGCGCTGTGACAGCGCGGGGCCCTTCTTCGTGAGCGTGTCGTTCTAGGCGGTCTTGATCGACCAGGCGGCCCGGGCCTGCGTGAGCCCCTGCTCGTCGACGACGGCGGACGGCAGCTGGATCTCGACGCCGGCCAGTTGCAGGTCTTCCGAGGAGGGCACGGTCACGGCGCGGGTCTCACCGGCGCGGTGCGCCTGTTCCTGGACGAGGAGCTGGCCCGAAGGATCCTGGTACACGATGAGCATGCGCCACGGCGCGTCGACGATCTCCTGCGGCAACGACAGCTGCAGCGACGAGCCGGGGGGTACGTCGAGTTCGGCGATGTCGCCGGTCTCGCAGTCCTCGAGGTACAGGTTGCAGTAGCCGAGCGGGGCGACCTGCTCGGCCCGGTCGTGCGCGAAGGCCGTGATCTCGGGCAGGCGGGGCGAGGAGTTGCGGACCAGTGTGTAGACGACTCCGACGAAGGCCACCAGGACCACTATCAGGCCCACTGCAATCAGTGCCAGGATCTTCTTGGTTCGCGCCTGCATTCTCACTTACTTCACATTTCCCGTCGATCGGTCGGCCCGGTGGGTCGAGTGGTGCTCGGTCACTTCTTGTTCGGCCAGGTCGGGGCGTTTTCCTCCGAGTCCCGGCAGGAGGGTGCTGCCGCGGTACGTGAGGACGGTCTGGACGAGCCCCACGGTCATGACGGCGGAGACCACCGAGAACCCGATCCAGTATTCGGTGGGCAGCAGGACGCCCAGCGCCCCGCCCACGACCCAGCTCAGCTGTAGAACGGTCTCCGAACGTCCGAAACCGGACGCGATCGACTCCTCGGGCAGGTCGTGCTGCAGTGACGCGTCCAGCGACACCTTGGCCAGGGCGCTGGCCGCCGAGGCGACGAGCGTGGCGAGGGCGGCGGTCAGGAGATTGTCGGTGATCGCCGCGAGGACGGCGATGATCCACACGGCGCCCGTGCAGCGCAGCACGATGAGGGCCGGGCGGCCGAGCTTGATCCGGGCGCCCGCGGCGTTGCCCGCGAAGTTGCCGATACCGGCGGCCGCGCCGACCAGGCCGAGCATGGCGGCCTGCACCAGCGGCTCGTGGTCGGTCTTCGACTTCGCGACGAACGCGATGTACAGGGTGAGGAACCCGGTGAGCACGCGGATGGTGCTGTTGCCCCACAACCCGGTGATGACCGCGCGGCCCAGCGGTTGCCTGCGTTTGCCGGTCTTCGCGGTGGCCGGGGCCTCGGGCTGCAGCACGCGGGTGCGTCCGATCACCTCGGTCGGGTGCTCGTCGCCGTGGTAGGTGAGGGTCGCGGGGACCTCGCCTTCGGTGACCTCGACCCACGACGGGATCCGCATGGAGAGGTACGCGCCGAGGGCGGTGATGACGGCCGCCAGCCACAGCGCGCCGACGGAACCGGTGGCCATGGCGAGACCACCCGCGAGGGCGCCCGCGCCGATGGTTCCGCCGAGGAGCCCGAACACGGTGAGCCGGGAGTTGACGCGCACGAGGTCGATCTCCGGCGGCAGCACCCGTGGGGTGACCGCACTCTTGAGCACCGAGAACGACTTGCTGAGCACCATCATTCCGAGCGCCGCCGGATACAGCACCCAGCTGTCGAAGTTGAAGACGAGAACGATCGCCAGCATCGTCCGGAGTCCGAACGACGTGGCCAGTGCGACGCGGCGGCCGTGCTGGAGTCGGTCGAGCATCGGACCGATCAGGGGAGCGATGACGGCGAACGGGGCGATCGTGATCAGCAGGTACAGCGCGACCTTCGTCTTGTCCTCGCCCGTCGCGGCCGAGAAGAACAGCGTGTTCGCCAGCGCGACGGCGATGGCCGCGTCGGTCGCGTTGTTGGCCATCACCGCGTAGGTGAGCGCGGTGAGACCCGACTTGTCCGCACCGTCCGCCTTGGCGGCACGGTGGAACGTCGCGATGCCCTTGTTGGTGAGTTCCCGGCTGCGCATCGCCGCCACCCGGGTGACGGTGAGCTTGCGCGGCATCGGTGGCGCCTTGGGGGCGTCCGCCCGCTCCTCGTCGGATCGGGGACGCTGCCCGCCGCCGACCGGATGCAGGGGCGGCAGCGGCGTGCGCCGCCCTCCGGGGCGTGCCGCGGGCGGGTATTTGTCGTAGCCGGGATGAGCGGGGGGCCCGGGATTCTCGTCAGGAGCCCGACCGCTGTCAGGCTCGTAGGGTTCGCGCGGTCCGGTCACTCCCTAATTCTGTCCTAGTCGGGAGACCTGCGACCACAGCAACCCCGGGCAATGCTGGTCAGATCGGCCTGTCAGGGAACGAACCGCACCTCGAACATGGCCGGCCAGTACTTTCCGGTGACGAGGAACCGGTCCGTTCCCGGGATCTGGGCGATGCCGTTGAGGACGTCGACGTCCCGAGGGCCGGGCGGAAGCGCGTCGCGGACGGCGGAGGCGTCGATCTCCGCGCTGACCCGCCCGTCCGACGGATCGATGCGGACGAGGGTGTCGGTGGTCCAGACGTTCGCGTAGATCGCGCCGTCGTCGGCGCATTCGAGTTCGTTGAGCCGGGAGACGGGGTTTCCGTCCTGCACCGCCTGCACGGTGCGCCGGGGCTCGAACGTGACCGGGTCGCGGAACGTGAGGGTGGGGGAGCCGTCGCTCGTGACCAGCGCGCCGGGCATTGCGCAGATGCCCCACCCCTCGCCGTCGAACGGGACCCGCCGCTGTTCGGCGAGCGTCGCGCGATCCCGGACGACGGCGACCCCGTCCCGCCACGTCAGCTGCCAGATCGTGTCACCGCTCACCGTGATGCCCTCGCCGAACAGCGGAGACGGCAGTTCGGCGCGCACCCGGACGGTGCCGCTGTCGAGGTCGGTGGCCTGCACCCAGGATTCGCCGGGGCGGCCGGTGCCCTCGAGCAGTTCGGTGCCGTCGATCTCGAGTCCCTGGGTGAACGCATTCGGGTCGTGGTCGGCGGTGCGGACGATCTCCGCGCGAAGGTCCGCGCCGGGCGCGCCCGACGCCACGGGGCTCTGCGGGGAGCATGCGGCGACCATCCACGCCACCGCGAGCAGGGCTGGGACGAGGTGCCTCCGGCCGGTCATCGGACCAGCATGACAGCCCAGGTGGGCACGCACTTGCGGTGGTGCGGCAAACTGGTGGTGTGAGTGTTGCTTCTTCCGACGAGCGCGCAGTGGCGCGTCCCGTACTGACCGACGCCGTCGAGCTCGCCCGGACCGCAGTGGTCGAACTGCAGGAAGGGGGAGTCGGCGACTATCTGGGCGTCACGTCCGAGGACGAGTGCGCCGCGACTCACCGTTTCGTTGCGGACCTTCCTGGCTACCGGGGCTGGCAGTGGGCGGTGGTGGTGGCCGCCGATCCCGAGTCGGACCGTGCCACCGTCAGCGAACTCGCCCTCCTCCCCGGACCCGATGCGCTGGTCGCACCCGACTGGATCCCGTGGGACCAGCGGATTCGCCCCGGAGACCTGTCCGCGGGCGATCTGCTGGCACCGCCGGCCGGTGACCCCCGCCTCGTGCCCGGCTATGTCGCGACGGGTGACCCCGAGATCGACGACGCCGCCCGCGAACTGGGCCTGGGCCGCAAGCAGGTGTTGAGCCTCGAGGGTCGCCTCGACGCCGCCCAGCGCTGGCACGACGGCGACTACGGCCCCGATTCCGAGATGGCCAAGGCTGCGCCGTCGACGTGCGGGCTGTGCGGTTTCTACCTCCCGCTCGCCGGGTCCCTGCACGGGGAGTTCGGCGTGTGCGGCAACGAGATGGCCGCCGACGGGCACGTCGTCGACGTGACGTACGGGTGCGGCGCCCACTCCGACACCCTGCTGCCCACGGGCGCCGGTTCGCCGCAGTACGACGCGTACGACGACGGCGCCGTCGAGGTCGTCGAGCGGTCCGCAACCGAGACGGGGGCCGGCACCGAGTCCGAGGCTGCCGCGGTCACCGAGGCCGAGGAATCCGCATCGACCAGCTAGCCGATCCTTTCGGCACCGCCGCCCTGAGGGATTCGACGCTCCTCGCGTGGCGCACGTCGCCCACCCGCCTGCGGGAGGACGCCGCGGCCGAATCCGATCTGGCCCGCGCCGGCTACCGCGACCGGCTCCTCACCGAGCTGGCGCAGAACGCGGCCGACGCCGCGGCCCGAGCCGAAGTGCCCGGAGAGCTGTCCGTGCACCTCGACGGACGGGTCCTCAGCGTGTCCAACACGGGCACACCGCTGGACGAGCCGGGAGTGCAGGCGCTGGTCGCGCTGCGGGCGTCGAACAAGTCCGGGGCCACCGTCGGCCGTTACGGCGTCGGCTTCACGGCGGTGCTGTCGGTGAGCGACGAGGTCGAACTGCGGTCGACGTCCGGTTCGGTGCTGTTCTCCGCGGGCCGTACCAGGGCGGAACTGCGGGACCTCGACGGCGCCGACCCCGGCGCGGGTGTGCCTGCTCTCCGGCTGGCGTGGCCCACCGTGAACCGCCCGGCCGCCGGTGCGGAGTCGGAAGTCGTGCTCACGCTGCGCGAGGACGTGGACGCCGAGTCGCTGCTCGCCTACATGGCCCGCGAAGCCCCCGACCTTCTGCTCGAACTCCCGGCGCTCGTCTCGATCACCGTGGGCGACAAGCAGTTCCGCCGACGCGAACGACCACTCGATTCCGGGTTGACCGAGGTCGCGATCGGCGACGACCGCTGGTGGCAGTACGAGTCCGGGCGGGCCCGCTGGCTCGTCCCGGTCCGGGACGGCGTCGTCGCACCCGTGACCGAGGATGTCCTGCGCGCCCCCACCCGGTCGGACGAGGAACTGTCGGTACCGGCGATCCTCGTCGCCGACATCGCCATGCAACCCGACCGCAGGCGCATCCTGCCCGGCGCCGCGATCGCCGAGTTGGCCACCGGATACGCCGAGTTCGTGGCCGCGGTGCCGCCCGATCAGCGACTGTCGCTGGTCCCCGTCCCCGCGTTCGCACGCAGCGAGGTGGACTCGGCGTTGCGCGACCATCTCGTCGCCGAACTCCGCGAGCACCCCTGGCTGCCGACCGTCGACGGCAAGGACAAGGCCCCGGGCCGGGCGTCGGTGGTTCCCGGGCTGACCGAGGAACTCGCGGAACTGCTCGCCGAGATCGTCGACGGCCTGGTCGTCCCGGATCTGTCCGGCCCCCGCTGGGCGCCTGCGCTCGCCGCCGTCGACGCCCACCGCCTCGGCCTGGCCCGCCTCACCGAACTGCTCAGCGGCGTCGAACGGGCACCGTCCTGGTGGCAGCGCCTGTACGCGGCGCTCGAACCGCTGGCCGTCGACGCCCTCGCGGCGGAGGAACTGGCGTCGATCCCGGTTCCGCTGTCCGACGGCCGCACGGTGACCGGCCCGCGAACGGTGTTGCTGGGTCACGACATCGACGGAGTGCTGGGTGTCGACTGGACGAGGCTCGTCCACCCCGACGCCGCGCACCCGCTGCTGTCGAGGCTCGGCGCGAAGACGGCCACGGCCGTCGACCTGCTCTCGGATCCGGCGTTGCGCGCCGAGATCGAGGACCTCGATCCCGACGACGCGGCAGCTGCCGAGGAACTCTCGGTCGCGGTGCTCGCGCTCGCAGGCCGCGTCGACCCGGGCGTCCTGCCGTCGTGGCTCGGCCTGCTGCCCCTGCCGGACGTCGACGGGGAGTTGCGCGGTGCGGACGAATTGCTGTTGCCCGGCGCGCCACTCGCCGAGGTCCTGGTGGATGACTCGCCGTTCGCGTGCGTGGACTCCGCGTTCGCGGAGCGGGTAGGGGAGGACGCTCTCCGCGCCGTGGGTGTCGGCTGGGGCTTCACCGTGCTGCGCGCCGAACTCCCCACCGGACCCGACCACGACCTCGACGACGAGGACCGCTGGTGGGACACGCTCGACGACGACCCCGACGTGATGGGGGCGGTGCGCGACCTGGATCTGGTGGACGAGGACCGCTGGCCGCAGGCGCTGACGATGCTCGCCCGGGACCCGGCGACGCGTCCGTTGCTCGCCGACCGCGCCGGGTACACGGCCTGGTGGCTGCGTCACAACGCCGAGTCGGACGGCCAGGTGCTCGGTCTGCTCCGCGACCCCGCCGACGAGACGTTCGCCGGACTGCTCGACCCCGTCGAGCACCCGGAATCCGCCGTGTTCGCCGCCGCACTGGCCCCCGCGACGGTCGACTCTCCGGAACTCGCGCAGCTACTCCTGGACCGGCTGGCCGACCCGGATCGCGAACCGTCCCCGGCGGTGATCGCGCGGGCCCACAGCCTGCTCGCGGCGGCCGCGGCCGGGCACCTCCTCGACCTCGAGGACCTTCACCTGCCCGAACACGTGCGCGGACTGACGGGCGCCCTGGTCGACCCCGCCGACGCGCTGGTGCTGGACGAACCGTGGCTGGCCGCCGCGGTGCCGCGCGAGCGCCTGGTGGTCGGGAGCCTGGACACCGCCGAGTCCCTCGCCGATCTGCTGGACGTCCCGCTCGCCTCCACCGCGATCCGCGGCACCGTCACCGGCTCCGGACGGGAATCCACGTGGGATCGCGAACCCGCCGCAGTCCTCGCCTTCGCCGCACTCGGCCGCGACCTGCCCCGCGGGCCCGTCGTCGTCCATCCCCGGCTCACGGTGAAGCTCACGGGTGCCGTCGACGCCGAGATCGCGGTTCCGTGGTGGGTGGACGAGCAGGGCACAACCCATTGTTCCGAGTCGTGGGCCGAGGGCACGTGGGGCGCCGCCGGTGTCGTTTGACCAGAGCATCCTCGACAGCGCGGTCGAGGAGCGCACACCCTGGCTTGTGGACGTCGTCACCGTCATCACGCACAGCGGCGGAACGGTCGCCGCCTGGATCGTGTCCACCGTCCTGACAGTGGCCCTCCTGCTGCAGGACCGTCGTCGGGAAGCCGTCCTCGTCGCCGGCGCGATGCTGTCCGGTCTGGCCGTGATGACCGCGCTCAAGAATCTGTTCGAGCGGCAGCGTCCCCCACTGCCGGATCGGCTGGTGGAGATCTCGTCGTTCTCGTTCCCGTCCGGTCACGCGATGATGACCGCGATCCTCGCGAGCGTGCTCGTCGCCGTCGTGCTCCGGGACGTGCTGGTGCGGCACGTCCGGATCACGCTCGTCTTCCTGCTGGTGCTGTACCCGCTGGCGGTGGGGCTGTCGCGCGTCTACCTCGGCGCGCACTGGATGACCGACGTCCTCGCCGGGTGGGCCTTCGGCGCGCTGTGGGCGGCATTCTGGATCCTGCTGACCCGCACCCGACCCCGCCGCAGCCAGGCCTAGGACTGCATCACTCGAGCAGTCCCTGCTGCATCACTCGAGCAGTCCCTGCTGTGCCCCGCGGCTGCCGCGCCGCGCGGCCCGCCGCTGCAACGCGAACAATCCGTACCCGAGGAATCCGACGACGACACCGGCTATACACGTCGGAAGCGCATCCGACCACCGGTCGCCCGTGACGATCACCACGACCATCGCGACCGCCCACAGAGTGGTTCCCAGAATCAGCGCAGGTCGCGGGTCGGCGAGGCGCTGAGTGAGGGGTCGGCGATCTGCGGTTTCGTTCACCGAATGAACGCTACCCTCGCCGTGGTGCCCTAATCTCCAAGGGCGACGCGCGACTTCTGGCGATGGGGACTGAACAATGGGTGCTGCTCCGAAACTGCTCGACAACTACTTCAAGATCACCGAGCGTGGTTCGACGGTAGGCGCGGAGATTCGCGGCGGTGTGGTGACGTTCGTCGCGATGGCGTACATCGTGGTGCTGAACCCGCTCATCCTCGGCAGCTTCTCCCCGGACGACGCCGTCGCCAAGACGGACGTCCTCGGCAACATCCTCCCCGTGAACCAGGTGGCCGCGGTCACAGCCCTGGTGGCGGGACTGATGAGCATCGTGTTCGGGGTCGTCGCCAACTACCCCTTCGCGATCGCGGCGGGCCTCGGCATCAACAGTCTCCTCGCCGTCACCATCGCGCCGCAGGTCACCTGGCCCGAGGCGATGGGTCTCGTCGTGATCGACGGTGTCATCATCGTCGTGTTGGCGCTCACCGGTTTCCGGACGGCCGTCTTCAATGCCATTCCCGCCGAGCTGAAATCCGCCATCGCCGCCGGTATCGGCATGTTCATCGCGTTCATCGGTCTCGTCGACGCCGGGTTCGTGCGGCGCATCCCCGACGTCGCGGGCACCACCGTCCCCGTCGGCCTGGGCATCAACGGATCGATCTCGTCCTGGCCGACCGTGACGTTCGTGTTCGGTGTGCTGCTGATGGGTGTCCTGGTGGTGCGCAAGGTGCGCGGAGGACTGCTGATCGGCATCGTCGTCACCACCGTGCTGGCCGCGATCGTCGAGGCCGTCGCGGGCGTCGGACCGTCGCTGGGCGTGAACCCCTACGGCTGGAATCTCAGCGTTCCGGCCGCTCCCGATGTGCTGGCGGAACTTCCGGATCTCAGCCTCGTCGGCGACGTCAGCATCTTCGGGGCGTTCACCCGCATCGGCGTGCTCGCGGCCAGCCTGCTGGTGTTCACGCTCGTGCTCGCCAACTTCTTCGACGCCATGGGCACGATGACCGGGCTCGGCAAGGAGGCAGGCCTGACCGACGAGGACGGCAACCTTCCCAACATCGGACGGGCCCTCGTCGTCGAGGGCACCGGCGCGATCGTCGGCGGCGGGGCCTCCGCGTCGTCCAACACGGTCTTCGTGGAATCCGCTTCGGGTATCGCCGAGGGCGCCCGCACCGGACTCGCGAATGTGGTGACGGGACTGCTGTTCCTGGCCGCGATGTTCCTGACCCCGCTGTATTCGGTGGTGCCGATCGAGGCGGCCGCGCCCGCGCTGGTCGTCGTCGGCGCGATGATGATCGGCCAGGTCCGGGACATCGACTTCACGAAGTTCTCGATCGCGTTGCCCGCGTTCCTCACCATCATCGTCATGCCGTTCACGTACTCGATCGCCAACGGCATCGGYGTCGGATTCGTCTCGTGGGTCGTGCTCAATGCTGCGAGCGGTGGTATCAAGAAGATTCACCCGTTGATGTGGGTGGTGGCGCTTCTGTTCGTGGCCTACTTCGCGGTCGGTCCGATCACCGACGCAGTAACGTAAACGGCGGCCGATCGGTCCCGTATTGTCATTCCCGTGACCACGGATACGCGAGCACTCGCCAGCGACCTCTCCCTGGCTGTCGTGCGCCTCACGCGTCACCTGCGTGGGCGCCGCGTCGACGCCCAGGTATCGCTGACCCAGCTGTCGGCACTGGCCACCCTCGCCCGCGACGGCGCCATGACGCCGGGCAATCTCGCGGCCCGCGAGAAGGTGCAGCCGCCGTCGATGACCAGGGTCATCGCGTCGCTGGTCGAACTGGGACTGGTCGAGCGGGCACCGCATCCCACCGACGGACGCCAGATCATCGTCACGCTGTCGGACGCCGGTCACGCGCTGATCGCCGACGAGACGCACGCCCGCGAGGCGTGGATGAACGAGCGGCTGTCCGGGCTCGACGAGTCTCAGCTGAAGACTCTCCGCGACGCGGTCGGCATCATCACGTCCATCGTCGCCGACTCGGAGTGAACCGCCACAGCTGATCGGCAGCTGCCCAGCAGTACAACGGCATTCGGCTCCCCGGAACCTGGGTAGGTATCCGTTCCCGCGATATCGCGGAGCAAATCATCTGCCGGAGAACGCAATCGGAATCCCCGGCGGTCCGGCCACCGAGGCGCGCACAGGGGCAGGTCGAAGGCGTTCCGGTGGCGGGAGCAAGATGGAAGGGTGCCGCCCGAACCCGAGACCACCGCCCCAGACCAGCCGAAGACCGGCATGTTCGCCGCACTCCGCACCCGGAACTACCGGTTGTGGGCGTCGGGGCAGATCGTCTCCCTCGTCGGCACGTGGATGCAGCGGGTGGCGCAGGACTGGCTGGTCCTGACGTTGTCGAACGGCAACGCCCTCGCGGTCGGGATCGTGATGGCACTGCAGTTCGGCCCGACCCTGTTCCTGTCCGTGTGGGGCGGCGTCCTCGCCGACCGGTACGACAAGCGGCGCATCCTCATCGCGACACAGGTGTCGATGGCGTTGTGCGCGCTGGTGCTCGGCCTGCTCGACGTCGGCGGACTGGTCGCCCTGTGGCACGTCTATCTCATCGCGTTCCTGATGGGCTGCGCGTCCGCGATCGACGCGCCGGCGCGGCAGTCGTTCACGATCGAGATGGTCGGCAAGGACTCGCTGCCCAACGCCATCGCGCTGAACTCCATGACGTTCAACACGGCCCGCATCATCGGCCCGGCGATCTCCGGTGTGCTCATCACCCTCATCGGCACGGGCTGGGTGTTCCTGCTCAACGTGGGCACGTTCACCGGTGTGCTGATCGCACTGCTGATGATGAACGCCCGCGACCTGTTCACGGCACCCCAGGCGGAACGCGGGAAGGGGCAGGTCCGGGAGGGTTTCCGCTACGTGTGGAGTCGCGCCGACCTGCGGGTGCTGATGGTGGCGATCTTCATGGTGTCCACGTTCGGTCTGAACTTCCCGATCAGTCTCGCCGTTCTCGCCCGCAACACGTTCGATCGCGGTGCGGACGCCTACGGACTGCTGTCGACCACGCTCGCCGTGGGCACGCTGGCCGGCGCCACGATCGCCGCGAAACGCACGACCCCGCCCCGGCTGCGCACGTTCCTCGGGGCCGCCGCCGCATTCGGGGCGTTCGAGATCCTGGTCGGGGTGATGCCCACCTATGCGCTGGTGGCGATCATGCTCGTCCCGACCGGTGCGTTGACCCTGACGTTCACGACGGCGGCGATGAACATCCTGCAGATGTCCGTGCCGTCCGAGATGCGCGGCCGGGTGATGGGTATCTACATGCTCTGTTTCCTCGGCGGCACCCCGCTGGGCAGTCCCGTTCTGGGGTGGCTGGCCGACGTCCTCGACCCCCGCGCACCGCTCGTGATCGGCGGCGCGATCTCCCTGGTCAGCGGCATCGGCGCGGCTCTGTACCTGATGCGGCACCAGCGGGTGTGGATCACGGTGCGCAGACCGGACGCCGGCCGCCACCTCCCGGTGATCGAACTGCGCAACGCGCTCGAACCGCGCCCCGTCGTGGTCTGCGACGCCACCGAACAGGCCGTGGAGGCCAGCCGCGACCCGCGGTCCTGACGGCCCGGGCCGTTCAGACGCCGACCGCCGTCGCCACGGCCCGCCGGGTCAGCACTCTCGCGAGGTGGGTGCGGTACTCGGCGTCGGCGTTGCCGTCGGTGACGGGGTCGGTGCCCTCGGCGGCGTGCTCGGCCGCCGCCCGGATCGACTCCGGGTCCGCGGCCTTGCCGACGAGCGCGTCCTCGACGCCGCGAGCGCGCACCGGAACCGACCCCATGTTGGTCAGCGCCACCCGCGCCTGCCGGATCGTGCCGCCGTCCACCTGGATCGTCGCGGCCACCCCCACGATCGACCAGGCCTCCGCCACCGTGTTGAACTTCTCGTACCGCGCCTCCCAGCCGGTGTGCTTCGGGATCCGCACGTCCACGAGGATCTCGTCCGGTCGCAACGTGGTGGTGTAGTAACCCTCGAAGAAATCGGCGACCGGAATGGTCCGTCTGCCCGCGGGGCCCACCACGGTGAGGGTGGCGTCGAGGGCCAGCGCGGGTCCGCACAGGTCACCCGCCGGATCGGCATGCGCGAGAGCGCCGCCCAGCGTGCCGCGGTGCCGGATCTGCGGATCGGCGACGGTGCGGCTCGCCTCGACGAGCAGCAGCGCGTGCTCCTGGACGAGCGGGTTGCGGATCACGTCGTAGTACGTGGTCATCGCGCCGATCACGACGCTGTCCCCGTCCTCGCGCACGCCGCGCAACTCGCCGATCCGTCCCAGGTCGACGAGGGTGCTCGGCGAGGACAACCGCAGCCGCAGGACCGGCAGCAGACTCTGCCCGCCGGCGAGGATCTTGGCGTCCTCGCCGGCCTCGGCGAGCGCGGCCACCGCCTGGTCGACGGAGGTCGGGGCGACGTAATCGAAGCTCGACGGAATCATCGGGCACCTCCCTGGGCGGTGTGGACGGCACGCCAGACCCGCATCGGCGTCAAGGGCATCTCGATGTCACGCACCCCGAACTGCCGGACCGCGTCGAGGGCGGCGTTGACGACGGCCGGGGTGGACGCGATCGTCCCCGCCTCGCCGACCCCCTTGACGCCCAGCGGGTTACCGGTGGCGGGGGTCTCGGTGCGGCCCGTGGTGAACGACGGCAGATCCGCTGCCGACGGAACCGAGTACTCGGCGAACGAACCCGACAGCAGGGTGCCGGACTCGTCGTACACCGCCTCCTCGTACAGGGCTTGCGCGATGCCCTGCGCGAGCCCGCCGTGCACCTGCCCCTCCACGATCAGCGGGTTGACCACGTGCCCGATGTCGTCGACGCACACGTAGGAGCGGATGCCGACCTTCCCGGTCTCGGTGTCGACCTCCACCGCGCACAGGTGCGTGCCGTGCGGGAACGAGAAGTTCTCCGGGTCGTACGCCGCCTCGGAGTCCAGGTTCGGCTCCACACCGTCGGGTAGATCGTGCGCGGCGAACACCGCGAGCGCGACGTCGGCGATGCCGACCGCCTTCTCGGTGCCCTTCACCCGGAACCGGCCCTCGGTGAACTCGAGATCGTCCTCGGCGCATTCCATCAGGTGCGCCGCGATGGGTCTGGCCTTGGCGATCACCTTCTCGGCGGCTTTCACCACCGCGATCGCACCGACCGCCAGCGACCGGGATCCGTACGTGTCCATCCCACGCGGCGACGTCTGGGTGTCGCCGTGCAGCACCTCGACGTCCTCGAACGGAACCCCGAGTTGATCCGCGACCACCTGGCTCCACGCGGTCTCGTGGCCCTGGCCGTGGGCGGAGGAACCGGTGACCACCTCGACCTTGCCGGTGGGCAGCATCCGGATCGCCGCGTGTTCCCACCCGCCGGCCCCGTAGGCCAGCGCGCCGAGAGTGCGCGACGGCGCCAGACCGCACATCTCGGTGAACGTGGACACCCCGATGCCCAGTTGCACCGGGTCCTTCCGCTCGCGGCGCTCCGCCTGTTCGCGGCGCAGCCCGTCGTAGTCGAACAACTCCCGTGCCTGCGCGGTAGCGGCCTCGTAGTTGCCGGAGTCGTACGTCAGGCCCGCGACGGTGTCGAACGGGAACTCCTCGTGGGTGATCCAGTTCTTCGCCCGCAATTCCAGTGGGTCGAGCGACAACTCGGTCGCGAGTTCGTCCATCATCCGTTCGATCGCGAACGTCGCCTCCGGTCGCCCCGCCCCGCGGTACGCGTCGGTGGGCACCTTGTTCGTGAACACGTTGGTGCACGTGAAGTGATACGCCGGGAACTTGTAGATGCCGTTGAACATGAACGCGCCCAGGATCGGCACCCCCGAGGTCACCAGCCGCAGGTACGCGCCCATGTCGGCGAGCAGTTCCACCTTCATGCCGGTGACGGTGCCGTCGCGGCGGGCGGCCAGCGTCAGCTTCTGGATCTGGTCGCGACCGTGATGGGCCGCGAGCATCGATTCGCTGCGGGACTCGGTGTACTTGACCGGCTTGCCGAGTCGCCGCGCGACGAGCAGCGCGATGACTTCCTCGGGCGTCACCTGCAGTTTGCCGCCGAAACCGCCGCCGACGTCCGGTGCGACGACGCGCAGTTTGTGCTCCGGGATGTCGAGCGTCATCGCGAGCATGAGCCGCAGGATGTGGGGGATCTGCGTGGCCGACCACATGGTGATCTGCGCGCCGGTCGGGTCGACCACCACCGAGCGGGGCTCCATGAACGCCGGGATGAGCCGCTGCTGCCGGAACGTGCGTTCGACGAGTACCTCGGCGTCGCGGATGGCCTGCTCCACGTCGCCGCCGGTGCCGGCCTCCGCGGAATCGAACGTCCAGGTGGCGCTGACGTTCGTCCCGAGATCGGGGTGCACGAGTTCGGCGCCGTCGGCGGCCGCGGACGCGAGGTCCAGCACGACCGGCAGGTCGTCGTACTCGACGTCGATCGCCTCGAGTGCGTCGTGCGCCTCGTAGGCGCTGCGCGCCACCACGACCGCTACGGCCTCGCCTGCGAAGTTCACCCGGTCGACCGCGAGGGACGGGGCGGGCGGCGACTTCATGTCCGGGGTGATCGGCCAGGCGCACGGCAGGCTGCCCTGTTCGTCGGCGAGGTCGGCGCCGGTGAGGACGGCGACGACTCCGGGCAGGTCGCGGGCGGCGGAGGTGTCGATTCCGGTGATGCGGGCGTGCGCGAACGGGCTGCGCAGGATCGCCAGGTGCTGCATGCCGGGCAGGACGAGGTTGTCGGTCCAGCGGGTGCGGCCCGTGATCAGGTGTTCGTCTTCCTTGCGTGTGCGGGCCTTGCCGATTTCCGGTTCGGCGGTGGCGGTCATCGCACACCTCCCTGCGCGGTGTCGGTCTTCGCGTCCTTCGGTGTCTCGGCGGTGCTGCCGCCGCGCAACCGCTGCGCCGCGTCCTGGACCGCGCTGACGATGTTCTGGTATCCGGTGCAGCGGCACAGGTTGCCTTCCAACCCCAGCCGCACCGTCCGCTCGTCCGGGTCGGGTTCCTCGGCGAGCAGGTCGAGGGTCTGCATGATCATGCCGGGTGTGCAGTAGCCGCACTGCAGGGCGTGGTTGTCGCGGAACGCCTGCTGTACGGGGTGCAATTTCCCGTTGCGGGACAGGCCCTCGATGGTGAGGATGTCGCCGCCGTCGGCCTGCACGGCGAGCACCGAGCAGGACTTGACGCTGTGACCGTTCAGATGAACGGTGCACGCCCCGCAGTTCCCGGTGTCGCAGCCGATGACGGTGCCGACCTTGCCGAGCCGGTCCCGAAGATAATGGACGAGGAGTAGTCGTGGTTCCACGTCGTCCGTGTATGCCGTTCCGTCGACGGTGACGGTGATGCGCATCGCGCCTCCAAAGCCGAGAGCCTCAGGTGATACGTCCTACTCTGCGCCGACCGGGCCCGAACAACACCCGGAATCGGGGAACCGCTTCCGGATCGGTCACGTCCGGCGCGCCACCTCGAGCAGTTCCTGCAGCGTCGCGAGACTGTGGCCGGCGAGGAGCCGGTCGATATACGGCAGCGCGGCGACGATCCCGGACTGCACCGGTTCGTACCCGTCCGCGCCGGCGTGCGGATTCACCCACAGCACGGCGTGGGCAAGCCGGCGCAGCTGAGCCATCTGCTCCGCGAGCAGGGTCGGGTCGCCGCGCTCCCAGCCGTCGGAGAAGATCACCACGACGGCGCCGCGGGCCACGCCGCGGCGCCCCCAGCGGTCCAGGAATGCGCGCAGCGTCTCGCCGAGGCGGGTGCCGCCCGCCCAGTCGGGCACGGCCCGGCTCGCGGCGGCCAGTGCCACTTCCGGGTCGCGGACCCGCAGCGCCCGGGACAGCCGGGTCATCCGGGTGCCCAGCGAGAACACCTCGGTGCCCGCCGGATTGCTCCGCGCGACGACGTGACCGAACCGCAGGAGCGCGTCGGCGTACGGGCTCATCGATCCGGACACGTCGATCAGCAGTACCATCCGGCGCGGCCGGGTGGCCTTGCGGTGGTGGCTCGGCCGCACCGCTTCGCCGCCCGCCGCGAGCATGCCCCGCACCGTCCGGCGCGGATCGACGGCGCCCCGGCGGGCGGGACGCATCCGGATGGCCGGGCGGGTCGGGGGCCGCGGGCGCAGGGTGGCGATCAACTCGGCGAGGTGCGCGCGCTCGGCCGCGGTGAGGTCGGCGATGTCCCGGTGGCGCAACACCTCGGCGTCGTCGGCCGCGACCCGCAGCCGCGGCGCGTCCCCACCGGCGTCGCCGCCGTCCGTCGAAGTCAGGGCGGCGGACCTGGCCCGGCGCGGCTGCTCCCCGGACCGCGGCGTGTGCAACGGGACGGTACCGCCGAACCAGCCCTCGAACGCCGAGTCGTACCGCGGGATGTCGTCGGGACCGCGGCACAGGGTCGCGCGCCCCGCCCAGTACACCTGACTCGGATCGCTTACATCCACCTGGCGGAGGGCCCGGATGAACGCGGCGACGGCGTCCGACGCGACCGGCAGTCCCGCCGCCGCGAGGGCGTGCGAGAACCCGGCGAACCCCACCAGCGGGTCGCCGGCGTCCGGGGTCGCGGGCACGGTGCTCACCCCGCCAGGAGCCGGTCCAGTCCCGCCCGGGCCACGCGTTCGAGGTCCTCGCGGTACTTGAGGACGGCGCCGAGCGTCGCGGCTGCGGTTTCCGCGTCCAGCACGTCCCGATCGAGTTCCTGCAGTGCGCGCGCCCAGTCCAGCGACTCGGCCACCCCCGGCGGCTTGAGCAGTTCCATCTCGCGCAGGGAGTGGACGGCGTGCGCGACCTGGCCTGCGAGTTCGGCCCCGATGCCGGGGATGCGGCGGCGCAGGATCTCGACCTCCCGCGCCAGATCCGGGTGTTCGAGCCAGTGGTACAGGCAGCGGCGTTTGAGGGCGTCGTGCACCTCGCGGGTGCGGTTGGACGTGAGCACAACGAGCGGCGGTGTCGCTGCCCGCACCTCGCCGAGTTCGGGGATGGTGACGGCGTTCTCGTCGAGGACCTGCAGCAGGAACGCCTCGAACTCGTCGTCGGCGCGGTCGATCTCGTCGACGAGCAACACACACGGGGCTTCGGTGAGGGCACGCAACAGGGGGCGCGCCAGCAGGAACCGCTCGGTGTACAGGGAGCGTTCGACGGCGTCGGCCTCGAGGGATCCGTCGCTCGCCGCCTCCAGCGTCCGCAGGTGCAGCAGCTGCCGCGGGAAGTCCCAGTCGTAGAGCGCCTGCGCGGCGTCGATTCCCTCGTGGCACTGCAGCCGGATCAGCGGCAGGCTGAACGCCTCCGACAGCGCGGCCGCGAGCGACGTCTTGCCGGTGCCGGGTTCGCCCTCGCAGAACAGGGGCCGTCCCATACGTATCGCGAGGAACGCGGCCATCGCGACGCCGTCGTCGGCGAGGTACCCGGTGGCGCCCAGCGCCCGCGCCAGTTCCGCGGGCGAACCGACCGTCGGCGTGGAATCACTCACGTCCGCGAGCCTAGATCAGTGCCCACGCCCCGGTACCCGACTCGGGCAACGGTGCACGCCGTCAACCATCCGGCTCCACTCGGCCGCGGTCCTCACTCAACCGCCGGAACATCGCGGTGGCGCCGAACCTCGCGGCCACCCGCTCGGCGAGTCCCGGCGCGATCTGCGCCAGGGCGAGCAGGGGGCGGATCGGTGCTCCGCTCTCGACGACCTCGGGCAGGTCCCGCCGAATCGCCCGGATCACGGTGGCGGCGACCTTGTCGGTGCTGGTCTCGCCGGCCATCCGGCCGGCCCTGATTCCGCGTTCGGTCATCCGCTGGTACATGCCGTCGCCCGCGATGAACCCGGGGCACACGACGGAGAAGCCGACCGGTGCGCCCGCATATTCCGCGCGCAGCGACTGGGTGAGACCGATCAGGCCGGCCTTCGTCGCGGCGTACGGCGCGCAGTACGCCGGACCGATCTTCGCTGCCAGCGACGACACGAACACCACGTGACCGCGACCGCGGTCGAGCATCCCGGGAAGCGCCCGGCGAGTGAGAAGCATTGGTGCGGTGAGGTTTACGTCGACCATGGCGGTGAGCTCGGCGGGGTCGAGCCGGGTGAACGCCGAGACGTTCTCCACTCCGGCGTTGTTCACCAGGAGGTCGAGGGGGCCGACCGCCGCCTCGGCGCGCTCGATCAGCGCATCGAGCAGGTCCAGTCGATTCAGGTCTCCGGGCACGGCCTCGGCGCGCACACCGAGCGCACGCAGTTCCACCACGAGTTCCGCGAGTCGGTCCTCACGCCGGCCGGACACGGCGACGGCGACACCCTCGCGCGCCAGGGCCCGGGCGACGACGCGACCGAGACCGCCGGAGGCGCCGGTCACCAGAGCCGTGCGTCCGTGCAGGTGCTTCATTCCTTCGAGCTTTCGCGCCCCGCGGAGGGGAGTCAACGCTGTGACGCCGCGCATACGGCAATATGGACCGGTGGTTCACGTCATCGACATAACAGATCCGGCCGATACCAGGCTGGACGACTTCCGCGATCTCAACTCCTCGGACCGGCGGCCCGATCTCCCCGAGGGTAAGGGCCTGGTGATCGCGGAGGGTGTGCTGGTGGCGCAGCGACTGCTGGCGTCCCGGTTCGACCCGATCGCGCTGCTCGGCGTCGATCGGCGGCTGGAGGAACTGGCCGACGACCTCGACGGCGTGGACGTGCCGTTCTATCGGACGACGGCGGACGTCATGGCCGAGGTCGTCGGGTTCCACCTCAACCGGGGTGTGCTCGCGGCGGCGCGTCGCCCGGCACCCCTCGAACTGGCGGATGTGCTCGAGCACTCCCAGACGGTCGCGGTGCTCGAGGGTGTGAACGATCACGAGAACCTGGGCTCGATGTTCCGCAACGCCGCGGGGCTCGGCGTCGACGCCGTGGTGTTTGGCAAGGGGTGTGCCGACCCGCTGTACCGCCGGGCGGTCCGGGTGTCGATGGGGCACGTCCTCCGGGTTCCGTTCGCGCACGTGACGAAGTGGCCGCACGATCTGGAAGCGTTGCGGGAGCGGGGGTTCCAGCTGATCTCGCTGACCCCGAACCCTGAGGCGGTGACGCTGGCGGAGGCGATGACAGGGGAGAAGGTGGCGCTGCTGCTGGGCGCGGAAGGGCCGGGCCTCACCGAACACGCCATGCGCGCCACGGACATTCGTGCCCGCATCCCGATGGCACCCGGAACGGACTCACTCAATGTCGCGACGGCGGCGGCGATGGCGTTCTACGAGCGCGTCCGCACGGGCCGGTGAGAATCCTGGACCCTCATTCCCCGTATCCGCCGCCGACGGGAACACCGTGGTTCACCGGACTTCTCGTGGCAGCGTTCGCCGCGGCGGTGGTGGCCGTCGCGATCATGGCGTTCGGCTCGCAGCTCGCCCGGATCAATCCCGCGCTCGCGGTGTTCCTCGAACTCGTCGTGGTGGCCGGGGTCGCGCCGTCGGTGTGGCGACTGCGCCGGGCACCGGTGTGGCGGTGGCTGGTGTACGGCGCCGCGGCCGGAGTTCTCGCGGGCTGGTCGGCGCTGCTCGTCGGTGCCGCCTGACTCCCGCGGGCGTCAGAAGCCGAAGTAGCGGCGGAGCAGTCCGCCCTTGCGGGCGGCCGGCGGCGGAGCGGGCGTGGTAACGGGTTCGGGGGCGGGGTGTTCCACCTCGGCGGGTTGTTTTACCTCGGCGGGAGGCTCGACCGCCGGACCTTCGCCGGGCGGGTGGACGGTGAAACCGAGTACGGTGATCTTTTTCGGGTCGATCTCGGTGCCCTGGGGGGCGCCCGTGTACCGGAAGTTCAGCCATTCCCGGTTGGCACCCTCGGCGAACTGCTGCGGGTGGAACGGCAGCGACTGTGGGTCGGGCAGCACGCCCGGCGGATGTTCGAGCGGGAAGTCGCCCGCCCAGAACGGTCTCTCCCACACCAGGGGGATGCCGAGGTCCTCGTGAATGTGGACCGGCGTGGCGCTGAACGCGCGGGTGAGGTGCCCGTCCTCCCACATCGCGAACGAGCCCCACGCGATGTCGGGCTTGGATGCGATGTAGTACGTCTTCGCGGATTCGGTGGGCCGGACGCGTGTTCCGGGCAGGGTCGACGGCCGGGGAACGGCCAGATCGGGCCCGCACACGACGGTGATGCCGGGGTAGGAACCGATGTGCACGGTCCCCGCGGCGTCGAGTCGCGCGGCCTCGGCCAGCGGAACCGGGCCGGTGGGGGTGGCCGCCAGGCCGGGATAGAGGCGGGCGGTGAGTCGCCGCGCCGCAGCGAGGTCAGGCTCGGGGTGATGTCGCAGAACAGCCGCAGGGTCGGGGACGTCGACGTACCAGATCGTTGATACCTTGGCCCCCACGGTCATCCCCCTCTTCCGAAGTCTTCCTGAAAGAGTACGACCCCGACCGGGTTCCCGGCCTGCTTACCGCGCCGACGGTCAGCGTCCGCTGCTGCGGACACCGAGCAGGACGTCGTCCCAAGAGGGGAGTGCGGGTTTGCCGCGCTTGTCCTTGTTGTTCGTCTGGTGCGGGGCGATCTTGGGTGCGGCCGGCTCCTCGGGCGAAGCGGGCTCGTCCTCGGGCTCCTCGGTGACGTCGGCCTCGATGATCTCCTCGGGCTCGATCGTCGGCACCTCCACCTCGGTGGGGAACTCGGCGAGTTCGAGCTGTTCCGGTTCGTCGGACGCCACCGGCGCCAATCCGCGCAGCGGACGGCCGAAGTCGGGGTCGATCAGGTCGAAGGCGGTGTCGTCGAGGGCGACGATGGTGCCACCGTGCGCGTCCGGTTGATACCGCCAGTGCGCCGCGTTGGTGGTCCGCCCGGCCTGCCACTGCAGCTGGGCGACCCAGTGATTGTCCTCGTCGCGCCACGCGTCCCACGCGGCGTCGTCGATGTTGTGTCCCCGCGCGCGGAACGCCTGCGTGACGATCTCGGCGAGAGTGGGAACGGCGGGGCCGTTGTCGCGCACCGGGTGTCCGCCCTGCGCCATCTCGGCCGCACGGGAACGTTCGAGCAGAACGGGATACGCGAAGCGCTCCACCTTCGCCAGGGGGATACCGGCCTCGTCGGCAACCTGTTCGACGGAGGCGCCGGCACGGATGCGGGCCTGGATTTCGCGGGGCCTGAGCTGACTGTCCATTTCGATCTCAATCTGGCCGAGTCGAGCGATGTCCCCGCGGGATGCAGCGCGGAGTTTGTCATCGGCGGGAAGCCGGAATTTTTCGCCGGTACTGGCATCTGCGCACACGACGTGCGAACCATCGGGCTCGAGACCGATCACTCGAAGCTCTCGCACGTTGACCTCCTTATCGCGCCGGCTCGCGACTCTGCGCCCCGGCAACTGTAATTCATTCGTGACAGCCCGCGCGGCAGGACACGCGCGGGTAAATCCCGTTCCGGCGTCGGGTGCGCGCTACGCTTCCTCGTTTCCCGATCGATCCGTCCTGCGGGGTGCGCGCTGCCTCGTGCGGGTGACCTGGACGGGGGCGATCACGCTGGAGAACTCCGTCGGGATCGGCCTCCAGGACCGCGCCGCGGCGCGCATACTGATCGACACAGCCCGGCAACGGGGCGTCGGAACAGAAGTGGATCTGAGTCGATGAGCCAGAGCGATGTCGACGACGTGGACCTTGCCCACCTGCGGCGGGCTATCGAACTCGCCGACGAGACGGGGGACGCGGGCAACAGGCCGTTCGGTGCGGTCGCGGTCGGCGCCGACGGTCACGTGATCAGTGAGGGCGCCAACTCCGTGGCGACGTCCGCCGACGTCACCGAGCACGCGGAACTCGACGCGATCACCACCGCCTGCGGTGAAGGCCGAACGGGCGACCTGGTCGGCGCCACCATGTACGCGAGTGGTGAGCCGTGCCCGATGTGCAGTGCGGCGATGGTGTGGGCCGGGATCACGCGGGTGGTCTACGCGGCCTCGTCCGCGGACTTCTCCCGGATTCTCCCCGACGGACCGCGGTTCACGCTGGGCTGCGCCGACGTGCTCGATGCGGCGAGCGTCGAGATCCAGGTGAGCGGGCCGCATCTCGGCGACGAGGCGCTCGCGCCGTTCCACCGCTTCCTCGACACGGACTGACCCCGAGACGCCGTCAGCCCCCGGCACTTCGGTGCCGGGGGCTGACGGGTGCAGGTGCCGGGTCTCAGCCGAGCTGCGAGACGACCCAGTCGATGCTCTTCGTGAGCTGCGAGACGTCCTCGGGATCGATCGCCGGGAACATGCCGACACGCAGCTGGTTGCGGCCCAGCTTGCGGTACGGCTCGGTGTCGACGACGCCGTTGGCCCGCAGGATCTTCGCCACCTGGGCGGCGTCGATCTTGTCGTCGAAGTCGATGGTGCCGACGACCTGCGAGCGGTGCGCGGGATCGGTGACGAACGGTGTGGCGTAGTCGCTGGCCTCGGCCCACTGGTACAGGCGCGAGGACGAATCGGCGGTACGCGACGTGGCCCAGTCGAGACCGCCGTTGCCGTTCAGCCACTCGATCTGGTTGGCGAGCAGCAGCAGCGTCGCGACCGCGGGCGTGTTGTACGTCTGGTCCTTGGAGCTGTTGTCCACGGCGATGGGCAGCGACAGGAAGTCGGGGGTCCAGCGACCCGAATCCTTGATCTCCGCGACCCGCTCGAGCGCCTTCGGGCTCATCAGCGCGATCCACAGGCCGCCGTCGGCGGCGAAGCACTTCTGCGGCGCGAAGTAGTACACGTCGGCGTCGGCGACGTTCACCGGCAGACCGCCGGCGCCGGAGGTGGCGTCGATGGCGATGAGCGCGTTCTCCGAGCCCGCGGGACGCGAGACGGGGATCGCGACACCCGTGGACGTCTCGTTGTGCGCCCAGCCGATGAGGTCGACGGACGGATCGGAGACCGGTTCGGGCGCGCTGCCCGGGTCGGCGGAGACGACGATCGGGTCACCGATGAACGGGTTGTTCTTCGCGACCGACGCGAACTTGGAGCTGAACTCGCCGTTCGTGAGGTGCAGCGACTTCTCCCGGATCAGGCCGAATGCGGCCGCATCCCAGAACGCGGTGGTGCCACCGTTGCCGAGCACCACCTCGTAACCCTCGGGCAGGGAGAACAGATCGGCGAGGCCGGACCGCACGCTGGCGACGACGTCCTTCACGGGCTTCTGGCGGTGGCTGGTGCCGAACACCGAGGCGCCCACCTCGACCAGCGACTGCAGCTGTTCGGGGCGAACCTTGGACGGTCCGCAGCCGAACCGTCCGTCGGCGGGCAGGAGGTCTGCGGGGATGATCGGTGTGGAGGTCATCGCTACTTTCTGTTCCTTACTGATTCAGGCGGGGGAGACGGTCAGCTGGTGTGGGCGATCTGGTCCCAGCCCTCGACGGACTCGGGGGTGCGGGGTGCGGGCCCGGTGTAGATGGCGGCGGGGCGGACGAGTTTGCCGAGGCGTTTCTGCTCGAGGATGTGGGCGCACCAGCCGGCGGTGCGGCCGCAGGTGAACATCGCGGGCATCATGTGCGCCGGGACCTCGGCGAAGTCGAGGATGACCGCGGCCCAGAATTCGACGTTCGTCTCGATGGCCCGGTCGGGGCGGCGTTCGCGCAGTTCCGCGAGGGCGGCCTGCTCGAGGGCGGCGGCCGCCTCGTAGCGGGGTGCGTTCAGGCGCTTGGCGGTGGCGCGGAGCACCCGGGCGCGGGGGTCTTCGGCGCGGTAGACGCGGTGCCCGAAGCCCATCAGCTTTTCCTTGCGGTCGAGGATTCCCTTGACCAGGGCGCGGGCGTCGCCGGACTTCTCGGTGTCCTCGATCATCGGCAGGACGCGGGCGGGGGCGCCGCCGTGCAGCGGGCCGGACATGGCGCCGATGGCCCCGGACAGGGAGGCGGCGACGTCGGCGCCGGTGGAGGCGATGACGCGGGCGGTGAACGTGGAGGCGTTCATGCCGTGTTCGGCGGCGGAGACCCAGTAGGCGTCGATGGCGGCGACGTGGGCGGGGTCGGGGTCGCCCTTCCAGCGGACCATGAACCGTTCGGTGACGGTTTTCGCCTCGTCGATCCGTCTCTGCGGGACGGCGGGCTGGTAGATGCCGCGGGCGGATTGGGCGACGTAGGACAGGGCCATGACGGAGGCGCGGGCGAGTTGTTCGCGGGCGGTGTCGTCGTCGATGTCGAGGAGGGGCTGGTATCCCCAGATGGGGGCGAGCATCGCGAGGCCGGCCTGGACGTCGACGCGGACGTCGCCGGTGTGCACGGGCAGGGGGAAGGGTTCTGCCGGGGGCAGTCCGGGGCCGAAGCGGCCGTCGACGAGCAGGGCCCACACGTTGCCGAAGGTGACGTGCCCCTCGACGAGTTCTTCGATGTCGACGCCGCGGTAGCGCAGGGCGCCGCCGTCCTTGTCGGGTTCGGCGATGTCGCTGGTGAACGCGACCACGCCTTCCAGTCCGCTGACGAAATCGTCCGGTATTGCCGCGCTAGCTGACATAGCTCGTGGACTCTCCTCGTTCGAGTGCCCCCGGTCAGAGCGGCACTGTCTCGGCGTTCGACAATTGCGCTGGGCGTGCATGCGGGATGGGCAGGCACCCTCGTCCGCGCAATCGACTTGCCGTCCCCGGGCATCGCACGATCGCGGCTGCAATCCGAGGGGACGGGTTCGGTCCCCAAAACTTTAGCCGGTGTCACCGGAGAGTTGATCAGTGCATACCCGGGAGTAGCGTTCTCGGCTGTGTCTCCAGATGCAGAACACCCGAAACCGGTGAACAAGGACCTCGCGGCCATGCGCGTCGGTTACGCACACCAGGGCGCCGACGGAGCGTATATCGACTCCGATCTGGACGCCGACCAGCTGAGCGACGGCTGGCTTCCCCTGATGCGCGGGTGGCTCGAGGACGCTGTGGAGTCCGGGGTCCCCGAACCCAACGCGATGACCCTCGGAACCGTCGACGAGCACGGACACCCGTGCACCCGCACCGTCCTCTGCAAGGGACTGAGTGCCGACGGTGTGCTGTTCTTCACCAACTACGACTCGGACAAGGGCCGCCAGCTGGAGTCGGTGCCGTACGCGTCGGTGACGTTCACCTGGGTGCCCGTCGCCCGGCAGATCACCGTCCGCGGCCCGGTCGAGCGCGTGAGTGCCGAGGTCACGGACGAGTACTGGCACAGCAGGCCCCGCGGATCCCGGCTGGGGGCGTGGGCGTCCGAGCAGTCGCGACCGATCGGTTCACGGGCCGAACTGGACGCCGCGCTGCTGCACGCGGCGGAGCGTTTCCCCGTCGACGTCGACATCCCGGTGCGGCCGGACTGGGGCGGAATCCTGATCCGCCCCGCTGTCGTGGAGTTCTGGCAGGGCCGCGCCAACCGGATGCACAACCGCATCCGGACGTCGCTGGTCGACGGCTCGTGGACGGTGGAGCGGCTGCAGCCGTGACGACCGGGGAATAGTGAGCATGGGAAACGAGCTAAGGGAAGAATGACCGACACCGTCACCGAGAAGAGGAAGCGGCGGCTGCTCGCCGACACGGCGCCGCTGCAGAACCGGGACTACCGGCGCCTGTGGGCGGCCGGGATCGTGACGGTGATCGGCGGACAGCTCAGCGTCGTCGCCGTGCCGCAGCAGGTGTACGAGATCACCCGTAGCTCGGCGTACGTGGGACTGACCGGTGTCTTCGCGCTGGTACCGCTGGTCGTGTTCGGACTGTGGGGCGGCGCGCTCGCCGACGTCATGGACCGGCGGAAACTGCTGACGATCACCACCGTCGGACTCGGTGTTACGGCGGTGCTTTTCTGGGTGCAGGCGGCGCTCGGCCTGAACAACGTGTGGCTGGTGCTCGGACTGCTGGGTCTGCAGCAGGCATTCTTCGCGGTCAACCAGCCGACCCGCAGCGCGATCATCCCGCGGCTCATCCCGGTGGAACAGCTGCCCGCGGCCAACTCGCTCAACATGACGGTCATGCAGTTCGGCGCCATCGCCGGACCGTTGCTCGCCGGGGTCATGATTCCGGTGGTCGGGCTGTCGACGCTGTATCTCGTCGATTCGATCGCCCTCCTGGCCACCCTGTGGGCGGTACTCCGGCTGCCGGCCATCCCGCCGACGGGGGAGTCCCGGCGCGCCGGGCTGCGCGAGGTGTTCGACGGGTTCGCTTACCTCGCCACCCAGAAGGTGCTGCTCGCGTCGTTCGTCGTCGACATCATCGCGATGGTGTTCGGTATGCCGCGGGCGTTGTTCCCGCAGATCGCGCACGACACGTTCGGCGACCCGGCCTCCGGCGGTGTGGCGCTCGGCCTGCTGTTCGCGGCGATGTCCGTCGGTGCGGTGGCCGGCGGCGTGTTCTCCGGCTGGCTGCCGAGGGTCCGGCGTCAGGGCCGCGCCGTGATCGTGTGCATCGCGCTGTGGGGTCTGGCGATGGTGGGCTTCGGCGTCGTCGTGGGACTCGCCTCACCCGGCGGCAGTCCCGCCCTGTTGTGGATCGCTCTGGCGTTCCTCGCGTTCGGCGGCGCCGTCGACATGGTCTCCGCGGCGTTCCGCAGCACCATGCTCCAGCAGGTCGCCACGGACGAGATGCGCGGACGACTCCAGGGCGTCTTCATCGTCGTCGTCGCCGGGGGTCCGCGGATCGGCGACGTCCTGCACGGCGCAGCGGCCGCGGCGGTCGGAACGAGCGTCGCCGCGGCCGGTGGCGGCGTCCTCGTCGTCATCGGCGTGGTGATCGCCGCGCTCGCGTTCCCGGCGCTGATGCGGTACAAGGCCACGCGCTAGGTTCCCGTGCGCCATCACATATCTCGTGCAGA
Source organism: Rhodococcus sp. P4_B6 (assembly GCF_056402215.1). Classification (NCBI taxonomy): domain Bacteria; kingdom Bacillati; phylum Actinomycetota; class Actinomycetes; order Mycobacteriales; family Nocardiaceae; genus Rhodococcus; species Rhodococcus sp. P4_B6. The sequence continues at coordinate 59,153 of NZ_JBFUHV010000007.1, forward strand.
TCTCGTGCACACTGAAATGCATGGGTGAATCGCAGTCGTCGAAGACGGACAGGCCTGCCGCGGCTGGATTCGAGATCCGGGGCGGCGGCTACCGGGCCGGTATCGCGGCCACCGGTGCCGGACTCCGGCTACTCGAACGGGACGGTCCGGACGGGCCGATGGCGCTCACCGAGACGTGGGACCTCGGCACCCGGCCCCCGCTGTCGGCCGGGCTGATCCTCGCGCCGTGGCCCAACCGGATCCGCGACGGCCGGTTCGCCTTCGACGGCATCGACCATCAGCTCGAGATCACGGAGCCGGGGTTCGCCAACGCGAGCCACGGATTCGTCCGTCGCCGGGACTGGCGTGTCGTCAATCACGCCGACGACCGCATCGAGTTGTCGATCGACGTCGGCCTCCACAAGGGGTGGCCGTACCCGCTGCGGCTCACCGTCGACTACGTCCTGGGCGACGACGGCCTGACCGTGACGCACACCGCCACCAACACGGGAGCCATCCCGGCGCCGTTCGGGATGGGTTTCCACTCTTACGTCCGCGCCGGCGACTTTCCCCTCGACGAGTGCACGCTGCGCCTGTCGGCAGGCACCCGGCTGCCGCTCGACGAGCGGATGCTGCCCAGCGGCGGTTCGCAGGCCGTCGCGGGCACCGACTACGACTTCACCAGCCCCCGGACGCTGGCGGGTGTGGCCCTCGACACCCCGTTCAGCGCACTGGATGTGGACGTGGACGGCAGGTCGCGGCACGAATTGCGCGCACCGGACGGCACCGGAACGGTCCTGTGGGCGGCCCGGGAGTTCGGTTGGCTGCAGGCGTTCGTCGCGGATCCCGACGCGGGCAAGTCGTACCCGGGCCGCGGCCGGGCGCTGGCCCTGGAACCGATGACGTGCCCGCCGGATGCGTTCAACTCCGGAATCGATCAATTGGTGCTCGCTCCGGGACAGCAGTGGACCGGTGTGTGGGGCATGTCGGCGCGGGGGTCGTAGCGGTTCGATTTTCGACCGCCGGGTGCCCACTTGGTGAGACGGTGTAACACCGGTCGCGGTCCGGCCGATACGTCCGGCGGGGGTTCTTCCGTCGCGGCCGACGGTCTTTGTGCCAGCCTCTGTACTTCCCTCACTGCACCGGGTGCCACGGCGTGCGTTCTTCGCCGTCCTCGGCATCGGTGCAGGTAACGAGGCCAGTCCAGTCCCGGGCAACTGGCCCTCACGGATTCCGCTCCCGCGCCGTGCGGGCAAATCGGACACTCGACCAACCCGTTCGCCGACCCTTCCCCGAGGTCGCCACGCATCCCGCGGGGAGGCCGCGTCACGGCCCCTGAGCGGACCCGCCTTCGGCAGGCAGGCCAGAGTGGGGCTAGTTTCTACCTGAATGAAGTTGTTACTCATTGGTTTGAGCTTGAGAGGGATGCTTCGTGCCTGACAATGACACAAAGCCCACGCTTACCTACCCTGGTGGTGAGCACACGATGTCCATTGCCAGGGCAACCGAGGGCAATGACGGTATCGAACTGGGCAAGCTGCTCGCCAGCACCGGGTACACCACCCTGGACCCGGGTTTCGTCAATACCGCCTCCACCAGCTCCGCGATCACCTATATCGACGGTGAGAAGGGGATCCTCCGTTACCGCGGATACCCGATCGAACAGCTGGCCGAGAAGTCGACTTTCATCGAGGTCAGCTACCTGCTGATCTACGGTGAGCTGCCCACTCCGGCGCAGCTGGAGTCGTTCACCGACCGGATCCGGCGCCACACGCTGCTGCACGAGGACCTGAAGAGGTTCTTCGACGGGTTCCCCCGGAACGCGCACCCGATGCCGGTGCTGTCCAGCGCCGTCAACGCGCTGTCCGCGTACTACCAGGACTCCCTGGACCCGGCCGACCCGGAACAGGTCGAACTGTCGACCATCCGTCTTCTCGCGAAGCTGCCGACCATCGCCGCCTACGCGTACAAGAAGTCCGTCGGGCAGCCGTTCCTGTACCCGGACAACTCCCTGAACCTCGTCGAGAACTTCCTCCGGATGACGTTCGGCTTCCCCGCGGAGCCCTACGAGATCGATCCCGAGATCGCCAAGGCACTCGACATGCTGCTGATCCTGCACGCCGACCACGAGCAGAACTGCTCCACGTCGACGGTCCGCCTGGTCGGCTCCTCCGACGCCAACCTGTTCACCTCGATTTCCGGTGGCATCAACGCACTCTGGGGCCCGCTGCACGGCGGCGCCAACCAGGCGGTGCTGGAGATGCTCGACGAGATCAAGGCCAGCGGCAGCAACGCAGGCGACTTCGTCCGCAAGGTCAAGAACAAGGAAGACGGCGTGAAGCTCATGGGCTTCGGGCACCGCGTCTACCGCAACTACGACCCGCGCGCCGCGATCGTCAAGCAGACGGCACACACCATCCTCGACAAGCTCGGCGGCGACGACGAACTGCTCGAGATCGCGATGGCTCTCGAAGAGGCGGCGCTGACCGACGACTACTTCGTCGAGCGCAAGCTGTACCCGAACGTCGACTTCTACACGGGTCTGATCTACCGCGCCATGGGCTTCCCGACGCGCATGTTCACCGTTCTGTTCGCCATGGGCCGCTTGCCCGGGTGGATTGCACACTGGCGCGAGATGCACGAAGATCCCGCTACGAAGATCGGCCGTCCGCGCCAGATCTACACCGGCTACACCGAGCGTGACTACAAGGACGTCACAGGTCGCTGATCGCGAACACCTGTGCCGAACCATAGAGCCCTCATCGAGGAGGACACATGACCAAGCCCGAGATCGAGTTCCAAGAGGGACCCGCCCCGACCGACCTGGTCGTCAAGGACGTGGTCGTCGGAGAGGGCGCCGAGGCCGTCCCCGGTGGCACCGTCGAGGTGCACTACGTCGGCGTCGAGTTCGAGTCCGGCGAGGAGTTCGACTCCTCCTGGAGCCGCGGCGAGTCCATCCAGTTCCCGCTGCGTGGCCTCATCAAGGGCTGGCAGGACGGCATCCCCGGCATGAAGGTGGGCGGACGTCGTCAGCTCACCATCCCGCCGGAGCTCGCCTACGGTCCCGCCGGCGCCGGACACCAGCTGTCCGGCAAGACGCTGGTGTTCATGATCGACCTGCTGGACGTGAAGGAATAGTCTCCACGGTCCGAAGGCCCCGCATCACCTCACGGTGAGGCGGGGCTTTCCGCTTTCCGGGTCGTGTCGGTGTGCAATTCCACGACGAGCCGTGCGCCGCCGAGCGGGCTGACCTCGAAACGTGCGCTGCCGTTGTGCAATGCGGCCTGCTGGGCGACGAGCGCGAGGCCCAGGCCCGATCCGCTCTTCGTCGCGTTGGAACCGCGGTGGAACCGTTCGAACACGGCGGTCCGCTCGGCCTCGGGCACCCCGGAACCGTTGTCGTCGACGACGACGGTGGTGATGCCGTCGGCCGCTCTCAGTGTGATCGTCACCGCGGTGGCGCCGCCGTGCCGTACCGCGTTCTTGATGGCGTTGTCCAGGGTGAGGCGCAGTCCGCCGGGCATGCCGCGGACCGTCACCGGGGCCGCGTAGACGGTCACCTGCAGGCCGGGGTTGTGACGCATCGCCTCCTCCGCGGCGAGGTCGCTGATGTCGACGAGGTCGCAATCCACGAAGTCCTTGTCGGTGGACAGCTCGCCCCGGGCGAGGCGCTCGAGGTCGGACAGCGTCGACTCCACCCGCCCCTGCGCCCGGGCGAGGTCGTGAAGGATCTCGTCCCTCTGCGGCTGAGTCAGGTCGTGGGTGGCGAGGACCTCGAGGTCGGTGCGCATAGCGGTGAGCGGCGTGCGCAGTTCGTGCGCCGACACGGCGGCGAAATCGCGGGCGGTGGCGAGTGCGGCGGTGGTCGCGGCCTGCGCCTCGGCGACGTCGCGCAGCATCGACTCGGCGGCGGACGCCAGTTCGTCGGCCTCCCGCACCCCCGAGGACGTGGGTGTCAGTTTCGGTTCGCGGCGCACGATGCGGCCGGTCAGGTCGACCAGGGGTCGCACCGCACGACCGCCGAACAGCCACCCGAGGCCGCTGGCGGCGGCGACGGCGAGGACCCCCACGAGGGCCACCTGCCGTTGCTGCTCGGACGTCACGTCCTGCGCTTCGGCGTACGGCACGGCCAGGGAGATCCGGGTGCCGAGGAGCGGCACGGTGGCGGTGTACGCCCGGTACTGCGTGTCACCGACCTCGACGGTCTGTGTGCCCGGATCGAGTTCGGGCAGCTGGGTGGGGGTGCTGACCAGCACGGTGTTGCCGTCGGCCGAACGGATCGTGATCGCGAACGCGCCCTTGTCGCCGAGCGCCCCGAGGAACAGCCCGGCGGTGGCGGCGTTGGGCACGAGGACATCCGACGCCGTCTCCAGCCGCCGGTCGAGCTGCGACAGGTTGTTCCGGTTGATCGCCAGCGACACCAGGATGCCGAGCGCGACGACGATGATCGTCGCGCCGAGCGCCGTCGCGGCGGCCACACGGGTCCGGAGGGAGAACGACCGTTTCACGACGGTTCCCGCAGCACGAACCCCACTCCGCGGACCGTGTGCAGGAGGCGCGGCTGACCACCGACCTCGAACTTGCGCCGCAGGTAGCCGACGAAGACGTCGACCACGTTGGTGTCGGCGACGAAGTCGTACCCCCACACCAGTTCGAGGAGCCGCTCGCGGCTCAGCACGATGCCGACGTTGCGGGCGAGAATCTCGAGCAGTTCGAATTCCCGCTTGGTCAGCGTCACCTCCTCGCCCGCCATGAAGACCCGGCGTGCGGACATGCGGATCTCGAGCGCACCGATCCGGATCGGCGGGGTCGCGGGCGAGTCGGTGGGCGCGGCGGTGGTCGTTCCGTGCCGGCGCAGCATCGCCCGGATCCGCGCGATCAGTTCGGCGAGGACGAACGGCTTGACCAGGTAGTCGTCGGCGCCCGACTCCAGACCGGAGATGCGGTCGTCGACGGTGTCGCGGGCGCTGAGCACACAGATCGGGATGTCGTTGCTCATCGCGCGCAGCGCGGTCACCACGCCGGTGCCGTCGATGACCGGCATGTTCATGTCGAGGACCATCGCGTCCGGGCGCTGCTCGCTGACCACCCGCAGTGCGTCGGCGCCGTCGACGGCGGTGAGGACGGTGAATCCGGACAGGCGCAGGCCGCGTTCGAGGGACGTCCGCACGTCCTCGTCGTCGTCGACCACGAGGACACTGGCTGAGTCTGTGACGGTCACCCCTGCATTGTGCCGTGGGCGCGACCACAGAGCGTGCGGATGGCAGTTGTGAGAGCGTGTCTCGTCCGTACACTCGTTGAGGATGTTTCCTTCGCTGCAGGCCTTCGAACTGACCGAAACCAACCGTGACTGGCTGATTCACCGGCCGGCCGAGATCGCGACCTACGTCGTCCTGGCGCTCGTACTGCGATTCGCGTTGCACCGGATGATCGACCGGATGACGCGTCCCCGGGAGCCCTCGGACAAACCGGCCATGCTCCGTCCCCTGCGGGAACGCGCCCCGCGCGGTGTCAAGGAAGCCATGGTCAACGAGCGTCGCGCGCAACGCGCCCGGACCATCGGGTCGGTGCTCAAATCGACGGTGTCGATCGTGGTGCTCATCTGGGTGGTGCTCCAGGTGCTCGCCGTCCTCGGCGTCAACGTCGCGCCGTTCATCGCGTCCGCCGGTGTGATCGGTGTCGCACTCGGTTTCGGTGCGCAGAACCTCGTCCGGGACTTCCTGTCGGGCATCTTCATGCTGCTCGAGGATCAGTACGGGGTCGGCGACGTCGTCGACCTCGGCGAGGCCGTGGGAACGGTCGAGACGGTGGGTCTGCGGGTCACCACGATCCGCGACGTCAACGGCACCCTCTGGTACTGCCGCAACGGTGAGATCGTGCGGGTCGGCAACATGAGTCAGGGGTACGCGGTCGCGGTGGTCGATCTGCCGATCGCGCACGCCGCCAACGTGCAACGGGCGTGCGAGGTGGCGCTGGAGGCCGTCACCGAGGCGGCCAAGGGCGACGCGATCGCGGCGGACGTGCTCGAACCCCCGGAACTGCTGGGCGTGAACTCGGTGACCGCGGAATCGGTCACGCTGCGGATCACCGCGCGAACCAAGCCCGGCAGGCAGTGGGCGGTGCAGCGGACGTTCGCCCGCGCGGCGTTGTCGGCGTTCACGCACTACGACATCGACGCCCCGTACCTGTCGGTGCTGTCTTCGGCTCGCTCCACCAACTGAGCGGCCCGCATTTCGTTACCGTGGCAGACATGGACACCGCACTCGTCTGGTTCCGCCGCGACCTCCGGCTCGGTGACCTGCCGACGCTCCACACGGTCGCCGAGTCGGGGGCGCGTGCGCTCGGCCTGTTCGTTCTCGACGACCGGTTGCTGACCACGTCGGGCGGCGCCCGCCGGGACTTCCTGTTCCGCAGCCTCGCCGCACTGGACGACCGGCTCGACGGCCGGCTGCTGGTGGTGAAAGGCGATCCCGTCGACGTGGTTCCGCGGGTGGCGAAGAAGGTCGCGGCCGGAGAAGTGCATGTCAGCGCCGACTACGGACCCTACGGTCGCGAGCGGGATGCCGCCGTCGCCGAGCACGTCGATCTGGTGGCCACCGGTTCGCCGTACGCCGTGGCGCCCGGCCGGGTGACCAAGGCGGACGGGGAATCGTACCGCGTGTTCACCCCGTACTTCCGGCAGTGGCTCGAGCACGGGTGGCGCGCGCCGATCGACACCGGGCCCGCGACGGTGGAGTGGATGGACCCGGACGACGTGAAGACGCGGCGGGTGACGATCCCCGAACCCGAATCCGACGGGTACGCCGCCGGTGAGGCGGCGGCTCTGGAACGGTGGGCGGAGTTCTGCGAGGACGACCTCGCCGGGTACGAGGACGCGCGGGATCGTCCCGGGCTCGACGCGACCAGCCGGATGTCGGTGTACCTGAAGTACGGCAACATTCATCCGCGGACGATGCTCCGCGATCTCGCCCGCCGCCGCAGCAAGAGTGCCGAGCAATACCGGCGGCAGCTCGCGTGGCGGGACTTCTACGCCGACATCCTCTTCCAGCGCCCCGACAGCGCACGGGGAAACTACGACCGCCGCTTCGACCACATCCGCTACGACAGCGGGCCCGACGCCGAGGAGGCGTACACGGCGTGGTGCGAGGGCCGGACGGGATTCCCGATCGTCGATGCCGGGATGCGTCAGCTGAAAGCCGAAGGCTGGATGCACAACCGGGTGCGGATGATCGTCGCGTCGTTCTTCGTCAAGGATCTGCACCTGCCGTGGTGGCGGGGCGCCCGCTTCTTCATGAACCAGCTCGTCGACGGCGATCTGGCGAACAACCAGCACGGCTGGCAGTGGACGGCGGGGTCGGGGACGGACGCGTCGCCGTACTTCCGGGTGTTCAACCCGACGACCCAGGGTGAGAAGTTCGACCCCGACGGCGAATACGTGCGGCGGTGGGTGCCCGAACTGCGCGGCATCTCCGGGAAGGCCGTCCACGCCCTGAAAGACGGCCGCCCCGAGGACTATCCGCCGCCGATCGTCGACCACGCCCACGAACGGCAGGAGGCCCTGGCCCGGTACGGCGAGATCAAGACCCCGTGAGTACTTGTTAACCGCGGGCGGTTAAGAAGTACTCACGGGCGCTTTGCGCAGGAGGGCCGCCGCGGCGAGGACGATGACGAGTCCGCCGTAGATGCGGGTGGTGTCGACGAGTCCGACCTGCCCGACGAGGTATCCGGCGACCAGCGCCGGAAGGCTGTTGGCGAGGTAGGCGATCACGTAGATGCTCGACAGCAGCCCTGCCCGCTCGTGCGGTTCGGCGAGCGGCATGACGGTGCGGATGGTGCCCTGGAAGCCCGCGCCGAACCCGATGCCCGCCACCGCGGTTCCCGCGAGAATCAAGGGTGCCGAGGATGTTTCGGCGCCGACCAGGGTGACGGCGACGCCGGCGACGAGGGCCGACGCTCCGACTGCGAGGATGCGCCGTGCCGCGACGTTGCGCAGCAGGAACACCGCGAGTGCGCCGGTCCCGGTGAGCGTCGCGACCATGACTGCGCCGATCAGCGACGTGTGCACGTCGAGCGCGTTGCGGGCGAGTGACGGTCCGAGCGACAGGTAGAAGCCGCCGAGTGCCCACACGGCGATCAGGCAGGGGCCCGTGGCGACGAGCATTCTCCGTGCGGTGGCCGGGACCGCGAGCGCCGGCCGCATCGACGCCAGCGCACCCTTCTGCCGGACCGCCGTCTCGGGTGCGGCCCAGATGCCGAGGATCTCGGCGACGAACAGCGCGAGGAGCACCAGGAACACGGTGCTGGTTGGCCGGGGAAGGTGCTCGCTGATGAGGCTCGATCCGATGGCGCCCAGCGCGAGACCGGCGGTGGGCGCGATGCTGTTGACGGTGGCGCCGCGTCCCGGTGTGCGTTCGAGGTCGAGGAGGGTGGAGCCGAGGGCGCTGATCGCGGCGCCGGTCGCGAATCCCTGCACCACCCGGGCGAGCAGCAGCAGTCCGATGCCTTCGGCGGTCGCGAACATGATCATCGAGACGGCCTCGAACGCGAGCGCCGTGATCAGCACGGGGCGCCGGCCGACGTAGTCCGACAGGGACCCCACGGTGAGCAGTGCGAGCAGCAGGCTCAGGGCGTAGATGCCGAAGACAAGCGTCGACTGCAGCGAGGAGAAGCCCCAGTTCGACTGGTACAGCTCGTACAGCGGTGTCGGGGCGGCGGACGCGCCGAGCAGGGTGGCGATCACGACCGCGACGAGCGTGAATGCGGCGCGGCGGCGCAGCGCGGGCCGAGAGGTCGGTGGTGCTTCGGGTGCAAGGGTCGGCATGGGCTACTCCCGGAGAACGTTAAAGCAAAAGGTTTGCGTTAACGAACGCTACGCCGCAGCCATTCTTAATGCAACATCTTTGCGTTAGCATGGGGTCATGAGTCCGGCTCCAGGTCCACGCCCCGGCGGGCGCAGCGCCCGCATCCAGCAGGCGGTGCACGCGTCCACCCGCAAGCTCCTCGACGAGCGCGACCGAGCAGACATCACGGTCCCGATGATCGCCGCCGACGCCGGGATCACTCCGTCGACCATCTACCGGCGTTGGGGTGACATCACCGAGGTGTTCGCGGACGTCGCGATCGAGCGACTGCGTCCCGATACACCTCCGCGCGAAACCGGCAGTGTGCGAGGCGACCTCGTCGCCTGGGCGCAGGAGTACCTCGAGGAGATGTCCTCGCCGGTGGGGCGGGCGGCGCTGCGCGACGTCGTGATGAGCGGCGAGACCAATCCGCTCCAGTGCGCGACGTTCTGCCGCACCCAGATCGAGACGATCGTCGGACGCGGGGAGCCGGTCGCCTCGGGTGTTCAGGGCGCGGTCGAGCACGTGATCGACCACGTGGTGGCGCCGATCATCTACCGCATCCTGTTCGACCTCGACCCACTAGAGCCGGACCGCGTCGAGGTGCTGGTGGATCAGGCACTCGACGCGGCCGTCCGGGTCTGAGCGGTCAGCCGCCCAACTGCTTCTTCAGCGCGTCGAGTACGGCGACGTCCTCGATGGTGGAGGGCACCGTGTACTCCTCGTGGTCGGCGATCTGCCGCATCGTCTTGCGCAGGATCTTGCCGGAGCGGGTCTTGGGCAGCGCCTGCACGACCGTCACGTCGCGGAACGTGGCGACGGCCCCGATCTGTTCACGCACCATTGCGACCAGTTCGGTGCGGAGTGTCTCGGGGTCGATGTCGACGCCGGCCTTGAGCACCACGTAGCCGCTGGGCCGCTGGCCCTTGAGTTCGTCGCGGATCCCGACCACCGCGCACTCGGCCACCGCGGAGTGTCCCGCGACCACGGCCTCCATGCTTCCGGTCGAAAGGCGATGTCCGGCAACGTTGATGACGTCGTCGCTGCGCCCGAGGACGAACACGTACCCGTCCTCGTCGATGTACCCGGAGTCGCCGGTGAGGTAGTAGCCCTCGAACGTGGCGAGATACGACTTCACGTACCGCTCCGGGTCCCGCCACAACCCGGCCAGGGTCCCCGGAGGCAGGGGCAGGCCGATCACGATGTTGCCCTCGGCCCCCGCCGGAACCACGTTCCCCTCGCCGTCGACGACCTGCACCCGGTACCCGGGAACCGGGACGGTGGGGGATCCGGCCTTCAGCGGCATCGGTTCGAGCCCGCGCAGGTTGGAACAGATCGCCCAGCCCGTCTCGGTCTGCCACCAGTGGTCGACGACGGGACGGCCCAGGACGCGGGTCGCCCACGCGTACGTGTCGGGGTCAAGGCGCTCGCCCGCCGCGAACAGCGTCTTCAGTGAGGAGATGTCGTACTTCTCGATCTCCTTCGCGTCCGGATCGGCCTTGCGCACCGCGCGGATCGCGGTCGGTGCCGTGAACAGGGCCGACACCCCGTGATCGGAGATCACCCGCCAGAACGCCCCCGCGTCCGGGGTCCCGACCGGCTTGCCCTCGTAGAGCACGGACGTGGCACCGGCGAGGAGCGGCCCGTAGACGATGTACGAGTGGCCGACCACCCAGCCGACGTCGGACGCGGTCCACCACACGTCACCCGGGCCGATGTCGTAGATGTTGCGCATCGACCACGTCAGCGCGACCGCGTGCCCGCCGTTGTCGCGGATCACGCCCTTCGGCTTCCCGGTGGTGCCGGACGTGTACAGGATGTACAGCGGGTCGGTCGCGGCCACCGGAACCGGCTCCGCGGGTGCGGCATCCACCACCAGTGCGTCCCAGTCGAACCACGCCGCGTCGCCGCCCTGGTAGTCGGCGGCCGAACCGGGGACCTGCTCGCGGTCCTTGACGATCACCGTGTGCGGAGGGGCGGCGGACAACTCCAGCGCCTTCGCCACCATCGGGAGGTATTCGACGGTGCGCCCCGGTTCGAGGCCGCCCGACGCCGTCACCAGGACCACCGGTCCGGCGTCGTCGATGCGGGTCGCGAGTTCCTTCGCGGCGAAACCCCCGAACACCACCGAGTGCACGGCGCCGATGCGGGCGCAGGCCAGCATCGCGATCGCCGCTTCGGGGATCATCGGCATGTAGACGATCACCCGGTCCCCGGCCACCACGCCCTGGTCCTTCAGGACGCCGGCAAACCGGGACACCTCGTCGAGAAGTTCTGCGTAGGTATAGGTGCGGGACGCGTCGGGGACCATCGCCGAGTCGTAGATCAACGCAGCCCGGTCCCCGTCGCCGTCGCGCACGTGCCGGTCCAGGGCGTTGAAGCAGGTGTTCAGCGAGGCGTCCGGGAACCACCGGTACATCGGGGCGGCCGAATCGTCGAGTGCCCGCGTCGGCGGCTGCTCCCACTCCACGGCACCGGCGGCGGCCAGCCAGAACTCCTCGGGACTGTCGGCGCTCCGGCGGTAGACCTCGGCGTAGCTCTGGCCATGGTTGTCGCTCGAAGGCGCAGTTCCCGGGGAACTCATCGATGCACGTCCTCTCGTCGTCCTGTGACCCGAAACACCCTATGCGACGTCGGGTGCGCCCGGTCAGACGCCGAGGGAACCGGCGATCATCGGCCAGGAGTTGTGCAGGTCGTCCTGCCAGTAGCCCCACGAGTGGGTGCCGGTGGGCCGGAAGTCGTACGTGGCCGGGATTCCCAGCGCGTTCAGCCTGTCGGCCAGCTGATGGGTGCACTCGTTGGTACCCGCCTCGATGATGCCGCCGATGATCACCTGATTGGCGAGGACGCCCACATCTCCGTTGATGTCCGGGCCGTTGAGGTTCTCGTGGATGCCGGGCAGCCCGGTGGCATTGCTGATGTACAAGTCGATGCCGCGCAGCTTCTCGGCGTTGACGACGGGGTCGTTGGCCACCCAGGCGGGGTCGTCGGGCGGTCCCCACATGTTCTCGACGTCTCCGCCTCGGAAGCTGACGACGAAGGTGACGTAGTCCCGGCCCGGTTTGGTGCTCGTCTGGGCGCACCCGCTGAACGCGCCGACGGCGCGATACAGCGAGGGGGCGGCCTCGGCCAGGCTCAGGACGGATGTGCCCGACATCGACAGACCCGCGATCGCATTCTCGCCGTTCGCTCCGAGTGCGGCGTCGACGATCGGGGGAAGTTCCTCGGTGAGAAAAGTGGTCCACTTGTTCACGCCGAGGACGGGATCGGGCTTCTCCCAGTCGGTGTAGTAGCTGTACGCCCCGCCGACGGGAGTGACGACGTTGACGTTCTTGTCGGCGAAGAAGCTGACCACGTCCGTCCGCGCCTGCCACGTCGCCGAATCCTCGCCGCCACCGGCACCGTTGAGCAGGTACAGGGTCGGCCGGGGAACGCTCGTGTCGGCGGGGCGGATGACCTCGAGGAGGATCACCTTCTCCATCGCCGCCGAGTAGACGAACATGTTCAGCTGGCGGTCGTTGATCTCCTCGATGTGGTCGAGGGCCGAACCGTCCGCCGAAGCCGGTTTGTCGGCAGGAAGGGCCCGCCACACGTCCGCAGACGCCGTCGCCATCTGACCGAACATGGCAGACGAGGCAATGACGGCGACCGCCAGGAGTGCCCGACAGTGTCCGATCGCGCTCATAGCCGCTCCTCGTGCTTGACTGCGGTGCCCGACAACCGTCCGCTGATACCCGGAAACATTCCCCCTTCACGGTAACCGGCAAACATTCCCCGGGGCGGCTGAACGGACACCGGACTTCACGTCGCCGTCCCCCTATCGTGGAAGCATGACGCTGCTCGCCGAAGACCTGCTGTTGCTGCTGCTCGACGACGCTTCGGGCAAGCCCGTCGTCGACGGGACGAGGTTGCCGCGCGTCCTCGCAGGCGCCGTTCTCCTGGAACTGGCCCTCGGCGACGTCGTCACGCCCGCCGAACCCGGTGAGGACGTGAAGAAGGGTCGCCTCGTGGTCCGGGACGGCGCGTGGCCGCAGGATCCGCTGCTCGCGCGGGCAGTCGATCTCATCGGTAGGTCGAAGCCGCTGAAACCGGAAGCAGCGATCGAGAAGCTCACCAAGAATCTGCGCGAAGAACTCGCCGGGCGCATCGTCGCCGCGGGATGGGTCCGCGAGGAGAAGAGCAAGGTGCTCGGCATCTTTTCCGCCACGCGGTGGCCCGAGGTCGACGGCAGCCACGAACGTGCGGTGCGGAACGAACTGAGCGCCGCGCTCCTCGACGGGGTCACGCCCACTCCGCGCACCGCCGCACTGGTCTCGCTCCTCTCCGCCGTCGACGCCGCCCCGAAGCTGTTCCCGGACGCCGACCGTCGCGCTGTGAAGAAGCGGGCGAAGGACATCGCCGAAGGCGACTGGGCAGGCAAGGCCGTGCGCGCATCCGTCGACGCCGTCAACGCCGCCATCATCGTCGCCGCCACCGTCCCCGTCATCGTGGCAGGGAGTGGCTAGGGGCGGGTTCCGTCGGGGTATTTTGGAGCGCAAGGGTTTTCGCTAGTGTAGAACACATGTGGCGCTCCTGAGGTTTGTGTAGGCGTCATTTCTACTGTTCAGGGTGGGTTGTTGGACGCAGTGTTCGGCGAGTTGCCGGTGAAATGAGGGACGCGCACGTGTTGGGTCTCTAGATTTCGGGGTTCCTACACCAACCTCAACCCGGAGGACCGCTACACGTGCGCGTCAGTACTGCATTTAACCGTCTGCTTCAAATCCCCGGTGCATCGGTGTCGGATGTGTCGATCACAGACGACTCCGTCGAGGTCACCGTCAGGCTCGCAGCACGCCGTGTGAAGTGCCCATGCGGCTACACGAGCGCCGCTGCCTACGACCACGCGCCGCGGCGCTGGCGCCATCTCGACTTCGGCCGCCACAAGGTGTGGTTGAAGTATCCGATCCGACGGATCGAGTGCCCGACCTGCGGCGTCCGGACCGAGGACATTTCCGTGGGCGCGCCCGACAGCACGGCATACACGCGACTTCGAGGACATGGTGCTGTGGTTGGTCACCCGCACCGATCGGACCTCGGTGTCGACCTTGATGCGCTGTGCATGGCGGACGGTCACCTCCATCGTCACGCGGGCAGTCGATGCGTTGATCGACTCGCGCAGGCTCGAGAATTTGTATCGAATCGGAGTCGACGAAATCTGCTACCGGCATCCGCACAAGTACCTCACCATCGTCGGCGATCACGACACCGGCAAGGTCGTCTACATCACCGAGGGCCGAGGCCGAGACTCGTTTTCGGAGTTCTTCGAGCAACAGTCGGCGAAGGAGCGCGACAAGGTGCAGGTGGTGTCGATGGACGGCTCTCCCGCCTTCCGTGCCGCCGCAGAGGATCATGTCCCGCGGGCTCGTCAGTGTATGGACCCCTTTCATGTCGTCGACGCGGCGCACGCACGCGACATCGCCGCCGACGCGGACGTCGAACCGGTGCGGGTTCCGAACTCTGAAACCCCGACCACGTACCGTCCCGGCACCGTGCTCGACACCTGGATGCGGGTGCTGGCCGGCGGATGCGAATGGCTGCACTGCGATGTGGCCGCCTGGAACACACGGACCTCGATCATCATCGGCCGTTCGACCATTCCGATCCCGCCGCCGGAGGTCCGACGGCGGCGGGGAACCTCACCGCCTACTGTCGAAATCATCACCGGCTCAAACATTCCGGTCACTGGCAGGTGAACGCCGACGGCGGGATCGAGTTGGTCGCGCCCACCGGTCACCGATACCGTCCGAGGTCCGCCGGAATCCTGGGCGCACGCGGGCGTGATCGCATCGTTGACCCCGCCACCCGCCGTCGCACCCGTGCGCAGAACGATGCCGCACGGATCCGGGCCGAGCGCCGCCGACGGCACGCGACCGACGAGCCCGCACCGTTCTGACCGGCGGTGATTGCGGGCTCACCGCCTGTGCGCCGAAAAGGGTTACCGTGGACTATAGGTGGTTAGCAAGAGTAAAGAACTGTCAATGCGATTGCTACGGTTCGGACTCGGTTCGCCACCTCGCAACTGACCATGCGCGCCGAAGGAAGAGCGCCAGCGACAGCCGGAGGAACAAATGTGCGGAATCGCCGGATGGATCTCGTTCGACCGCGATCTACGCGTCGAACAGTCCACCGTGGATGCCATTGCGGAGACGATGAACTGCCGGGGGCCGGACGATCGCGGTACGTGGGTCGTCGAACATGCGGCGCTCGGGCATCGACGGCTCGCGATCATCGATCTGCCGGGTGGGCATCAACCGATGAGCGCGGACACCCCCGGCGGGACCGTGGCGATGGTCTACTCCGGGGAGGTGTACAACTTCGGTGAACTGCGCGAGGAACTGTACGGGCGCGGTCACCGGTTCGCCACGAACTCCGACACCGAGGTGGTGCTCCACGGATATCTGGAGTGGGGAGAGGCCGTCGCGGAGCGGCTCAACGGCATGTACGCGTTCGCCGTGTGGGATTCGCGGACCGATACCCTGGTGATGATCCGCGACCGCATGGGCATCAAGCCGTTCTACTACTACGAGACCCCCGACGGTGTGCTGTTCGGTTCGGAACCCAAAGCGATCCTTGCCAATCCGATCGCCGAGCCGACCGTCACGATGGACGGGATCCGGGAGCTGTTCGCGTTCGTGAAGACGCCGGGCCACGCCGTGTGGGAGGGCATGCGTGAGGTGGAGCCCGGCACGGTGGTCACCGTCTCGCATGCGGGACTGCGGACGCACCGGTACTGGACCCTGCAGACCCGCCCACACACCGACGGCCGGGACACGTCCGTCGCGCACGTCCGCGAACTGCTCGACGACATCGTGCGCAGGCAACTGGTCGCGGACGTGCCGCGCTGCACGCTGCTGTCCGGTGGGCTCGACTCCTCGGCGATGACGGGCATCGCCGCCGGGCAACTCGCCGAGGTGGGGGAGAGGGTCCGCACGTTCGCCGTCGACTTCGTCGGGCAGACCGAACATTTCGTCGCAGACGAACTGCGGGGCACCCCGGACACTCCGTACGTGCACGACGTGGCCCGCAGGTCCGGGACCACGCACCAGGACATCGTCCTCGACTCCGACGACCTGGCGGATCCCGCGGTGCGCGCGAAGGTCATCCGGGCACGCGACATTCCGATGGGCCTCGGCGACATGGACGCGTCGCTGTATTTGCTGTTCAAGGCGATCCGTCAGCACTCCACCGTGGCGCTGTCCGGTGAGTCGGCCGACGAGGTGTTCGGCGGCTACAAGCAGTTCTTCGCCCCGAAGGCGCAACAGGCGAACACCTTCCCGTGGCTCGTGCAGTTCGCCGAGCACTTCGGCGACGAGAGCAACATCTTCACCCCGGACGTGACGGCGGGGCTGCGCATGGACGACTACGTGCAGGACTCGTACGACGCGGCGATATCCGGGATCGACCGGCTGGACGGCGAATCCGACTTCGAATGGCGGATGCGCAAGATCTGCTACCTGCATCTGACACGGTTCGTCCGGGTCCTCCTCGACCGCAAGGACCGCGCGAGCATGGCCGTCGGACTCGAGGTGCGGGTGCCGTTCTGCGATCACCGGCTCGTCGAGTACGTGTACAACACGCCGTGGTCGCTGAAGACGTTCGACGGCAAGGAGAAGTCGCTGCTGCGGGCCGCGACCAGGGATGTGCTGCCGCAGTCGGTGATCGACCGGGTGAAGTCGCCGTACCCGTCCACCCAGGACCCGAAGTACGCGGTGGCGTTGCAGCAGCACGGCAAAGATCTGCTCGGCGACCCCTCGCACCCGGTGTTCGGGCTGGTCAGCGCGGACTGGCTGTCGCGGGCGGTGTCCGTCGACACCCCGCAGATCACTCAGGTGTCGCGTCGCGGACTCGAGCGCACCCTCGACCTCGCACTGTGGATGGACATGTACAACCCGACGATCAAACTGTCTTAGCCGAGGCCGAGGTTCCGGTAGCGGGCGAGCCGGGCCGCGAAGCGTTCGCTCTCCGGAACCCCGGTCAGGGCGCGGAGTTCCCGGGAGATGGCCTCGCCGACCCGCTTGGAGAAGTCGACGGCCTCGTCGGCGGCGTCCGGATGCTCGGGAATGATGGCGTCGATGACGCCGTCCCGCAGCAGGTCGAGGGAACGGATGCCCTGGGCGGCGGCCATCTCGGGTGCGTGGGTGGTGTCGCGGTGCACGATGGCGCTGGCACCTTCGGGCGGCAGCGGGGCCAGCCACCCGTTCTGCGCCGCGAGCACACGGTCGGCGGGCAGGAACGCCAGCGCCCCGCCGCCCGTGCCCTGACCGAGCAGAACGGACACGGTCGGCGTCCTCAACGTCACGAGGTCGGAGATGCAGCGCGCGATCTCGGGAGCCAGTCCACGCTCCTCCGCCTCCTGCGACAACGCCGCACCGAGGGTGTCGATCACCAGGACGAGGGGGATCTGCAACTCCTCGGCCAACCGCATGCCGCGGCGTGCCTCGCGGAGGGCGGCGGGCCCCATCGTGTTCAGCGCCGACTGGCCGGCGCGGTCCTGGCCCAGCAGCACGCACGGCGCGCCGCGGAAACGGGCCAGCGACAACAGCACCGTCCCCTCGGTCTCGCCCTGACCGGTGCCGCTGAGGGGCACCTGTTCGGTGGCCGCGTGCCGCAGCAGGTGGCGGATGCCGGGCCGGTCGGCGCGCCGCGACAGCATCACCGACTGCCACGCGGGCACGTCGGGGATGTCGACGGCCGGCACCGGTTCGGTGGCGGCGGCCGGCGTCGGCGGATCGATCAGCACCCGCAACGCCCGGTGCACGAGCCGGCGCAGGCGGGTCGCGGGGACGACGCCGTCGATGACGCCGTTGCGGTACAGGTTCTCGGACGTCTGCACGCCTTCAGGGAACTTCTCGCCGTACAGCGCCTCGTAGACGCGGGGCCCGAGGAACCCGACGAGCGCACCGGGTTCGGCCACCGTGATGTGCCCGAGGGAACCCCAGGACGCGAACACGCCGCCCGTGGTCGGGTTCCGCAGATACACGAGATAGGGGAGATGCGCGGCCTTGTGGGTGGCGACGGCCGCCGCGATCTTCACCATCTGCACGAATGCGACGGTGCCCTCCTGCATGCGGGTGCCGCCCGACGTCGGGGAGGCGAGCAGGGGGAGACCCTCCCGGGTGGCGCGTTCGATGGCGGAGACGATCCGCTCGGCGGCGGCCACGCCGATCGAACCGGCCAGGAACGCGAACTCGCAGGCGATGACGGCGACCGGGCGACCGCGGACGGTGCCGACGCCGGTGATCACCGATTCGTCGACGCCCGACCTCTCGGCGGCCTTCTGCAGGTCTGCCTGGTACTTCTCGTTCGGCCGCGCGTCGACGGGCGTGGTGTCCCAGGAGACGAAGCTGCCTGCGTCCAGTACCAACTCGAGCACGTCGTGGGCGGAGATCTTGGCGGCCATGGACCTGAGAGTAACGGTCGGGCCCGGGCGGTAGATGTCTGCTACGACGGGTGACGGTCGCAAGCACGGGTGGAACAAGGCAAAAAACGCCGGTACGGCTGTCGCGGTGTCTAGAGTCAGGTGAGTTGACGCAGGCCGGGTACGAGAACGACGACACATTCCCCGAGTGGAGCAGTCATATGGACCTCAACACCATCACCGATGTCGTGCGGCGCCCACCCGACCGGCCGGGTGCGCAGTGGCGGGGCGGCGACGCGTGGCTGGCCGGGGGAACGTGGTTGTTCTCGGAGCCACAACCCGGCCTGAGCAGGCTCGTCGATCTGACGGCGCTCGGCTGGGATTCGCTGGTGCCGAGCGACGCGGGTCTCGAGATCGGGGCGACGTGCACGGTGCGTGAACTGTATGCCTTTGCGCCGCCGGGCGACTGGCTCGCCGGCTCTCTGTTCGCAACGAGTTGCGAGGCGTTCCTGGCGTCGTTCAAGGTCTGGAATTCGGCGACGGTGGGCGGCAACATCTGCATGTCGCTGCCCGCGGGCCCGATGATCACGATGGCCGTCGCACTCGAGGCGACGTACACCCTGTGGGCGGCCGACGGGTCCGAGCGCACCGTGGACGCCGCCGACTTCGTCACGGGCAACCACGAGAACATTCTCTCGCCGGGTGAGATCCTGCGGCGCATCGACATCCCGGCCGGCGCCCTGCGCAAGCGTCACGCGCACCGCCGCTTCACGCTGACACACCTGGGCCGGTCGACACTGTTCATGATCGGCACCCGGTCGCCCGATGCCGACGACCTGCTGCTCACGATCACGGCGGGCACCACGCGTCCGATCCGGTTCGCGTTCGACGCCGTGCCCGGCGCCGAGACGCTGCAGCAGAGCATCGACGCTTTGCCCGAGGACGTGTGGTTCGACGACCCCAACGGCACCCCCGACCATCGTCGTCACCTCGCGAAGCATTACGCCGAGGAGATCCGGACCGAACTCGCGGCAGGAGGTCGGCGATGACGTACACCGTCAACGGCAGGACGTTCGACGAGGAGCCGAATCCCGGACAGTGCCTGCGGACGTTCGTGCGTTCGCTCGGCCACCACGGCGTCAAGAAGGGTTGCGACGCAGGCGATTGCGGAGCGTGCACGGTGTGGCTCGACGGCGATCCGGTGCACAGTTGCATCACACCCGCGTTCCGGGCCGAGGGACGCGAGGTGACCACCATCGAGGGCCTCGGTTCACCGGACGACCTGCATCCGTTGCAGCGGCAGTTCCGGGACGCCCCCGGGTTCCAGTGCGGATTCTGCACCGCGGGGATGATCATGACCTCGGCGACGTTCACCGACGCGCAGAAAGCCGACCTGCCCCGCGCACTGAAGGGCAATCTGTGCCGCTGCACCGGCTACCGCGCGATCGAGGACGCGGTGAACGGTGTCGCCGCGATCGAGGTCGCCGAACCGGGCCGGGCCGTCGGCACCAGCGTCGGGGCGCCCGCGGCCACCGACGTCGTCACGGGCCGCGCCCGATTCACGATGGACACCGACATCGAGGGCCTGCTGCACATGAAGGTGCTGCATTCGCCGCACGCCCATGCCCGCATCGTCTCGATCGACACGGCGGCGGCGCTCGCCGTCCCCGGAGTGCACCGCGTGTACACGTGGGAGGACGTGCCCCGGAAGCTGTACACGACCGCGATCCACACCGATCACCTCGTCGACCCCGATGACACGTACATCCTCGACGACACGGTCCGCTTCGTCGGACAGCGTGTGGTCGCGGTGGTGGCGGACACGGTCGGCGCCGCGGAGGAGGGCTGCCGCAGAGTGGTCGTCGAGTACGACGTGCTGCCCGCGGTGTTCGACCCGGAGGAGGCGATGGCCGACGGCGCACCGCAACTGCACGGTTCGGATGATCCGTTCGTCCAGGACCC
Source organism: Rhodococcus sp. P4_B6 (assembly GCF_056402215.1). Lineage (NCBI taxonomy): Bacteria > Bacillati > Actinomycetota > Actinomycetes > Mycobacteriales > Nocardiaceae > Rhodococcus > Rhodococcus sp. P4_B6. Next base: position 79,331 of record NZ_JBFUHV010000007.1, read on the forward strand.
CGTGCGCAACATTCTGCTCGAGCTGCACGGTGAGGTGGGGGACATCGAGGCCGGGTTTGCCGAGGCCGACGTGATCCACGAGGGCACGTACTTCACGCCGCGTGTGCAGCATGCGCATCTCGAGACGCACGGGTCGATCGCCTGGATGGAGGACGGCCGCCTGCACGTGCGCACGAGTTCGCAGTCGCCGTCGATCGCGAAGGTCAAGCTGGCTCACCTGTTCGACCTGCGTCCCGACCAGCTGCGGGTGTTCTGCGAGCGGGTCGGTGGCGCGTTCGGCGGCAAGCAGGAGGTGATCACGGAGGATCTGGTTGCGCTCGCCACCCTCGACACGGGCCGGCCGGTCTCCCTCGAGTTCACCCGGGAAGAAGAGTTCACGACGGCGTCGCCGCGGCACCCGATGAAGCTGACGGTCAAGCTCGGCGCCCGATCCGACGGCACGCTCACGGCGTTCCAGGTGCGCAACGTGTCGAACACGGGCGCGTACGGCAACCACGGGGGCGAGACGTTGTTCGCCGCCGGGGCAGCGATCTCGACGTACCGGTGCCTCAACAAGAAGTTCGACGCGTACTCCGTCTACACGAACACCGTGCCCAGCGGGGCGCTGCGCGGGTACGGCATGACGCAGCCCGCGTTCGCGGTCGAGTCCGCCATCACCGAGTTGGCGGTCGCGCTCGGCATCGACGCCGTCGAGTTGCGGCGCCGCAACATCGTCCGCCCCGGCGACTCACTGGTGGCGATCGAGGACGGGCCCGACGACGTCGTGTTCGGGGAGGACGGGCTCGGGCAGTGCATCGACCTCGTGGACGCCGCATTGGGACGGACCGGGAACGGGCAGGTGCTGGGCGAGGATTGGCTCGTCGGCGTGGGCACCGCGTGTGGCCTTCACGAGACCGCGCCCCCGACCGAGCACATCTCCGAGGCGTGGGCGACGCTCGGCGAGGACGGCGTGTACGAACTCGCCGTCGGCACCGTCGAATTCGGTGAGGGGACGTCGACGGCGCACGTGCAGATCGCGGCCACCCAGCTCGGCACGACGCCGTCGCGGGTGCGTCTCGTGCAGTCCGACACCGACCGCACGGGTTTCGACACGGGGGCATTCGCCAGTGCGGGGCTCTTCGTCGCGGGTAACGCCGTGTCGCAGGCGTCGGAGGCGCTGCGCACCCGCATCCTGGCGTTCGCCGCCGCGCACACCGGGGTCGATGTCGCGTCCTGCTCGATGGACGACGACGGGGTGCTCTGCGACGGCACACGCGTGCCGTTGACCGAACTCCTCGACGCCGCCCGCCCCCGCGGCATCCGGTTCACGGAGGCGCGCAAGGCGTACGGGTCGCCGCGCAGCGTCGTCTCCAACGCCCACGGTTTCCGCATCGCCGTCCATCGGGTGACGGGCGAGATCCGCATCCTCGACAGCGTCCAGGCCACGGACGCCGGGGTCATCATCAACCCGGTGCAAGTGCGCGGCCAGATCGAGGGCGGCGTCGCCCAGGGCATCGGATTCGTGTTGACCGAGAACTTCCACGTCGACGACAACGGTGTGATGACCAACCCCAACCTGCGCAACTACCGCATCCCCACCTTCGCCGACGTCCCCCGGACCGAAGTGCTGCTGGTCGATTCTTCGGACTCCGTCGGGCCGATGCGTGCGAAGGGAATGGCGGAGTGCTGCATCAACCCGGTGGCGCCTGCACTGGCCAACGCGCTGGAAGACGCGACGGGCGTGCGCTTCCGCGAGTTGCCGCTCACCCCCGAGCGCATCTACAGCCGTATCGGCGAGAACCGATCGGTTCCGACGACCTGAGCCGTGAGGAGAGGGCGATGGACACCGAGAAGCCCACCGAGAAAGTCGCCGGCAACGCCGCGACGGTCATCATCGGCCAGAAGGTGCGTGCCGGTTCCGAGGAGGCCTTCGAGGCCTGGCAGCGGGACATGAACGCGGCCGCGTCCCGCTACCCCGGTTTTCTGGGCGCCGAGATCTCCGCACCCACCGCCGTGCAACCCGACTGGGTGGTGGTCTACCGCTTCGATTCCGTCGCCCACGTGCAGGCGTGGATCAACAGCGCCACCCGGCAGGAGCGGCTGGACGCGGGGCAGCCGTACTTCGACGGCCCCGCCACCCAGCAGGTCATCACCGGTGGCGGCGTGCGGGAAGCGGATCCGCTCGTGACGGTCGTCGTGACGCACCGTGTCCGCCCCGAACACGTCGACGACTTCCTCGCGTGGCAGGACCGACTGCGCCTGGAGGAGAGCAGGTTCGACGGATTCCGCGGGAGCGAACTGTTCCGCCCCGTCGAAGGTGTCCAGGACGAGTGGACCGCGCTGTACCGCTACGACAACGCGGCCGACCTCGACACGTGGCTCACCTCGGCGACACGTCAGGAGCTGCTCGCGGAGGGGGAGAAGTTCCACGACTTCGAATTGCGCACCATCGACAACTCGTTCGGCAGCTGGTTCGCGTTCGACGAGAACGGCCACGAGGCGCCGCCGCCGTCCGAGACCAAGACCTCGATCGCGGTGTGGGTCGGCCTCTATCCGACGGTCGTGATCCTCACCCTCGCGCTGTCGCCGCTGAAGATGCCGCTGTGGCTCGGCCTGCTCGTCGGAAACCTGCTGTCCAGCTTCATCATGAGCTTCGTGACGATGCCGTACTACGTGAACCGGATACTGGGGCACTGGCTGCGGCCGGCCCCGGGTGTTCCCGAAGCAAGGACGAACCGTCGAGGGCTCGCCGTCGTCGCCGGGGCTATGGTGTTCTGGGTCGTCGTCTTCTATCTGGTGACCACCCAGTTCTGGACCCTGCCCTGACACCGAGAGAAACGGGTGCCACATGTCAGCCTCGGAAATCCGAGTGAGCCGAACGATCGACGCGCCCGCGAGCGCGGTCTGGAATGTCCTCACCGACCTGGACAACGCGGAGTCGGTTCTGAGCGGGGTGGAGAAGCTCGAGCGGCTGGACTCGACGAAATACGAGGTCGGCACGCGGTGGCGTGAGACCCGGGTGCTGTTCGGCAAGTCGTCGTCCGAGGAGATGTGGGTCACGGAGATCGACCCGGAGAAGCGCACCGTGGTGAAGGCGTCGTCCCGCGGCGCCGACTACACGACGGTGTTCACCCTGACGCCTGCCGGCGACGGCACCACCCTGACTTTTCACTTCTCGGCGGAAGCAACCGGTATGGGTGCCTTTTCGCGATTCCTGATGAAGGTGTTCGGCTCCTTCGCGCTGAAGGCCACCACCAAGATGATCCGGCAGGATCTCGACGACATCGCCGACGCCGCCGAGAAGCGGGCCGGCCGAGAAGCCTGATCTACCGACCGCCCAGCGGCACGGACCCAGGCGCTGCGGGCAGCGCGGGCAGGGCGCCCAACGGGAGTGGTACCAGCGTCGTGGCCTGCGGGTCGGGGCGTCCCAGCCCGAACTTGCGCACCTCGGCCCCGCCCGGCCCGGCGCCGCTGACGAGCAGGTCGGCACCCGTGGTGGTGCTGGTCGTGGCGACCCGCACGCCGGTGCCGGGGGTGCCGCCGGCGAACGGTGCGAACGACGCGATCTGGGTGAACACGACGTCGCCGGAGTGGTGGTTCGGGCTCTCGAGATACATGCCCGGCTCACCGTCGAGGCGTGACCCGCTCGACCACACCCGGACGGTGCCGTCGCCGCCCAGCATGCCGGTGACGATGCTCTTGGCTCCGCCCTCGGCGCCGGCCACCCACCCCGTCGAGAGGGAGACACCGCCAAGGTAGTTCTCGTCGAAGGCCAGGAACTCCGACGTCGCCCTCGGTCCGCCGGTGTGGCCGGCGTGCTCGTCAGCGGTGCCGTCGGCCTGCGCAGCGGCGGTGGGTTCGAACAGGTCGTACCGGAACGTCTTCACGCGAGGCGCTTCTCCCGGCCCCGGGGCGGTGACGATGCTCGCCCGGCCCGAGGCGGTGTCGACCAGGCCCGTCGCGACGGTGACCCCGGACTGCGAACCGGGGTAGGGGGTGAAGCTCGAGAAGACCGCGGGTGCCGCGCCCTTCTCCGTGGGCAGGGTGGACGAGAACACCTTCACCTGCGATTCAGTGCCGGGGCCGGTGCCGGCGATGATGTTGTCGGCCAGCGCGTTTCCGTCGATGTCCGCGCCCGCGACGTTCACGCCCCCGCGGAAGCCGGCGTCGAACGGGGCGAACCTGGTCAGCTCGGCGGTGAACGGGCCGGAGCCGACATCGTTGCCGTCGTACGCGACGACCTCCGGTGCCACGCCCGCACCGGTCCCGGCGACGAGGTCGAGGATCATGTCGCCGTTGACGTCGGCCATCGCCACCGTCGGGGTGCCCTCGAACGACGGGAACGGGGTGACGGCGGCGATCACCCTGTCGCCGTTGCCGTCGTGGACCTGCACGGTGGCGGGGGTGCCCGGCCTTCCCGGGACCGCCACCGCGTACGTCGACACCTCGGGGATCACGTTGACGGTGGCCATCAGCCCGTTGTCCTCGTGGTTGAGGCGGTGGCAGTGGATCACGAAAGTGCCGGTGTACTCGGTGAATTTGGTGCGCAGCGTCACCGATGCGGGCACCAGCGGATTCTCGTTCGCGTCCGTGACGGGCGCGGGCACGTTGACGTTGTCCTCACCCCACGGCTGCACCCCGGTCCGGGTGCCCGCGATCGGATCGACGATTTCCATCACCTGGAAGTCGTTGACGTGGATGTGCATCGGATGCTCGTCGTTGTTGAGGTTCGTGATCGACCATTCCTCGACCGAATTGAGGCGCGGCTGGATCAACGGGATGTTCGGGAACGTGTTGTCGTCGAACTCGTACGTGAACGCCTTCGGGTCGCTATTGCTGGCCTTCTCGTTGCCGAACCCGCCCGACACCGTGAGCGTGCGCTTCACGTCGGGTGTCATCACCGACGTGTCCACGAACGACGTATAGGCGTCGAGGTTCTGGCCGGGCTCGAACGGTGTGGTCCGGCCTTCGCCGCTGTCGGGGGTGACGTGCACGAGAGTCTGGGTGGGGAAGGTGAAGAAGCCGTCGGCATAGCTGATGACCGACGGGTCGACGGTCACCGTGCCCAGTTCGGCCGGCGGGTTGCCGGTGCCGTTGTTCGTGTAGAGCACGCCGGGATTGGTGACGGGTTTCGCGCCGTCCAGCGGCGGCATGTCGAGCACCAGATCGCCGGTGTCCGGCATCGTCACGGCGATCGCGTACCGCGACCCCGGCGGAATGACGAGCCGGGTTCCGTCACCGCCGACCGGCCGCTGCACCTGGGTGAAGGGGTTGCCGTCCTGGCCGACGATCGAGAACTGGGGATGCTCGCCCGTCGCGGTCTCGGTGAGCCGCAGCGGCATGTACGCGAAGTCGCTGATGTTGGCCAGCACCCAGATCTCCGTCTGGCCCGGCTTCAGCTTCAACTCCGGCTGGAACTGCCCGTTGATCGTGTACTGCACGTCGCGCTCGTTGTCGGGTAGCGAGGGATCGGCGGGCACGTTCGTCGAATCACTGCGGAAACTCTGCAGATTGCCCGGCACGAACTGGTTCTGACCGCGGTGATTCGCCGGGGACAGCGGACCGGCATACCAGTTGGTGACGTACTGGGCCCCCTCCGTCGTGTCGGCGAAGTTCACCGGGGCGAGGCTCGGCTCGTACGTGCCGTCGGCCAGCTGGGATCCCTCCGGGGGCTTCAGCGTGCTCACGAACTGAGGCCAGTTCGGGTCGTTCAGCTGGTGGCCGTTGCCTTTACGGTCGAAGACGAAGTTGTACTGCAGCGCCATGTCGCGGATGGGAACGTCGTTCTGCGTCACCAGGGGAAGGTTGCCGTCGGGCCTGCCGATCTCCAGCAGTCCCGCGAGCCCCGCGTACGTCTGCTGCGCGGTCATCGTGTGACGGTGGCTGTGGTACCAGTACATGCCGTTCGGCATGTCCTTCGGCACCGCGTAGTCGTAGACGTTGCCCATCCCGGCGGGGATGTCGAGCAGCACGTTGTCGGCGTTGCCGTCCGGGCTCACGTGCAACCCGTGGGTGTGCAGGTTCAGCGGCGCGGACTCGAGGGCCGGCGGATAGATCGGGACCTCCCCGCCCGCCGGCGTGAACGCGGGGTCGTAGAAGTCCTCGATCGTCAGGTTCCGGAGATCGTTGTCGTAGTGGATGATCAGGCGCTCACCCGGATCGACGCGCAACGTCGGTGCCGGGTAGACGTCGTCGCCCGTGGTCGAGCCGTTCGAACTGGTGCCCTGCAGAACCTCGTACCCGAAGACCAGGAAGTTGGACACCGGTTCCGAGACGGTGTCGAGGTCGACCGTGCCCTGATGGGCCGACAGCCGGACCTCGAGCACCCCGTTCTCGCTCGACAGCTTGACCGGCTCCGTGTAGGCGACCGGGGTGCCGTCGGGGCCGGCGTTGCCACCGCCCGCAGTGGTCGGCTCGTCGGACGTGCATGCCGTCAGCATCAACGTCACGCACGCGACCACGGCGACGGCGATGGCGACGATCGGCTTCCGGCGACGGACGACCATGGTGTTCCCCGTTCCACGACGGCAGCTGAGCAGCATCGATCGACGATTCGAAGACTACCCGGGGAACTTGGGCGGGCACCGGGAATTCACGACCTCCCCAGCGCCTCCCTCCACGACACGACCTTGCCGATCCGCAGGATCGAGCGCTGGTAGATCTTCGCGGCCAGCACGCTGAGCGCGGCGGTCACCGCGAGCATCAGGGCGATGGTGACGACGACCTGGACCGGGGACGCCACGCCGGCGGCGATGCGCAGCGGCATCAGGATCGCCGAGAACGGCGGAATCCAGCTGAGGACGTTGCTCAGGGTGCCGTCCGGGTTGCTCACCGAGGAGAACGCGCTGAAGAACATGATGACGATCAGCACCATCAGCGGTGACGCGGTGGCGTTGACATCCTCCTGCCGCGACACCATCGAACCGGCCGCGGCATAGAGGACGGCGAAGAACGCGAATCCGAGCACGAACCAGCCGAGTGTTCCGGCCAGCACCCCGAGCGCGGTCCCGGTCACGGTGAGCACGCCCGTCGCGAGTCCGGCCGCGACCCCGGCCACACCGTAGGCGGTCAGCTGGACGAGTCCGACCGCGCCGATGCCGATCACCTTGCCCCACAGCAGTTGCAGTGGTCGGAGCGTCGACAGGAGCAGTTCGACGACGCGGCTCGACTTCTCCTCGACCACACCCATCGCCACGTACATGCCGAACATCATGATCTGCATGTACAGCAGGACGACCACGGCGACGGAGAGGGCTACGCGCTGGCCCTTCTCCGGGTCGGGCGGGTCGAGAGCGTCGACGGTGACGACCGCCCCGCCGGTCGCGGCGGCGAGTTCCGCGGGGTCCACACCCTGCGCGGCGAGGGCGCCGGCCTGGGCCTGCTGCATCACGGCCGCGTCGATCACGGTGCGAAGCCCGGAGCTCAGCTCGGATTCGGTGACGGCCGTGACCGATCCGCCGGTGCCGGGAATCAGCGCGACGTCGAGGTCACCGCTGCCCACCTGGTCCCGTGCGGCCTGTTCGTCGGCCGCCGGGACGACGTCGACCGGGGTGCCRGTCGCGTCACCGGTGGCGACGAGAACGGGCGCGAGCGACTGGTCGCCGACGAGTCCGACGGTGGCCCGGTCTTCGTCGCCGCCCGAGAACAGCGAATACGCGACGATGCCGCCCACGATGGCCAGCAGGATGATCACGTTGCTGATGACGAAGCTCTTCTTCGCCACCTGGGTGAGGAATTCGCGGCGGGCGACGAGGCCGATCGCGCGGGCGGGACTCACGGGGGCGCTCATGCGGTGACCACCTCTCGGAACAGATCGGTCAGAGTGGGCCTGTGCAGCGAGAACTCGTGCACCGGACCGGTTTTCAGGGCGGTGTGCAGGACCAGCTGATCGTCCACGTGGTCGTCGAGCGACAGCAGGGTCCGGCCGTCGAGGTGACTGATCGTGGTGACCCCGTCGAGATGATGGGCCCACCCGACCGGCGCCTCCGGCGCGTGGACTTCGAGTCGGGCGTTGCCGCCGCCGCGCAGTTCGTCGACGGTGCCGACGGCACGCATCCGGCCGAGCTGGGTGACCGTGAGTCCGATCGAGCGGGCACTGTTGCGCTGCTGGATCTCCCACTCGTCGAGAGCGTCGCGCGGCGCGTCCCCCTGCCGTCCGGACACGATCTGGAGCATCGTCCACAGCGGGAAGAACAACAGGCACGCGGGCAGCCAGAGCAGCGGACCGACCGTCATGTCGACATGACACACGATCCCGACGGCGGTCATGAACACAAACGTCACCGCGAGGGCGACCACCAGGATTCGCCTGCGGCTGCGCGTCCGCCACTGCGGCAGCCAGGTGCGGTAACGGCTTTCGTTCTGGAGGAATCTGCGCGTCCGGAACCCCTGGTACCTCTCGATCAGATTGGTCTCAGGCATGGGAACTCTCCCCGCTTCCTGTCGTGGACGGCGGTCGGTCGGTGCGGTACAGCTCGGTGGACAGGGGCCCGAACTCGGTGCGGGAGAAGATGGCCTCCACCGGCAGTTCGAACACCCATGAGATACGGAACGCCAGGTCGAGGCTGGGGTAGTGGTCGCCCCGTTCGAGTGCGCCGACGGTCTGGGGGTTGACGTCGATGAGTCCCGCCAGCTGAGCCCGGCTCATCCCGCGTTCGGCGCGCAGGACGCCGATGCGGTTGTAGATGGGCAGGGAGTCCCCGCGCCGTACTGGGCTCATGCAACAAAGTGTTGTGAAAACCCAACAGTTTGTCAACCGTGGGCAACAGGCCCGGGCGCCGAAATGACAGGTTGACCCTGGGGAATTGAGTGGCAGAGTAGAGGCGATTCGCGCAGGACGGCAGGAAAGGACAGGATTACAGACGTGACGTACACCATCGCGGAGCCCTGTGTCGACGTTCTGGACAAGGCATGCATCGAAGAATGTCCCGTCGACTGCATCTACGAAGGCGGTCGGATGCTCTACATCCACCCCGACGAATGCGTCGACTGCGGTGCCTGTGAGCCCGTCTGCCCCGTCGAGGCGATCTTCTACGAGGACGACGTCCCGGACCAGTGGGTCGAGTACACCAAGGCGAACGCCGACTTCTTCGACGACCTGGGATCGCCCGGTGGCGCCGCGAAGCTCGGGAAGGTCGACTACGACCCGCCGTTCGTCAAGGCGCTGCCGCCCATGGCCGAGGGCGACTGACTACTCCTCGGACAGCCGGCCGCCGTCCATCCGCCAGCGGCGGGTGCTGCGCGTCGAATCCAGCATCCGCCGGTCGTGGGTGACGAGCAGCAGCGTGCCGTCGAAGTTCTCCATCGCCTGCTCGAGCTGTTCGATCGCCGGGAGGTCCAGGTGGTTGGTGGGCTCGTCGAGCACCAGCAGGTTCACACCCCGCGCCTGCAGCAGGGCGAGGGCGGCGCGGGTGCGTTCGCCGGGCGACAGCGACGCCGCGGGCCGCAGCACGTGGTGTCCCTTGAGGCCGAACTTCGCGAGCAGCGTCCGCACGTCGGCATCCGGCCAGTCCGGGACCTGCGCCGCGAACGCGTCGGACACCTTCTCGGCGCCCTCGAACAGGCCGCGGGCCTGATCGATCTCGCCGATCGCCACACCCGAACCGAGTGAGGCGGTGCCCGCGTCCAGGGCGACCTTGCCGAGCAGCACCTTCAGCAGGGTCGTCTTCCCGGAGCCGTTGGCGCCGGTGACGATGATCCGGTCACCCCAGTCCACCTGAGTGGTGACCGGGCCGAACGTGAACTCGCGGTCCCCGCCCCACGCGACGGTGGCGCCGTTCGCCGTCGCCACGACCGAACCGCTGCGCGGGGCGGCGGCGATCTCCATCCGCAGTTCCCACTCCTTGCGCGGCTCCTCGACCACCTCGAGCCGCTCGATCCGGCGTTGCGTCTGCCGGGCCTTCGCGGCCTGCTTCTCGGTGGACTCGGTGCGCAGCCCCTTGCCGATCTTGTCGTTGTCCTTCGCCTTGCGGCGCGCGTTCCGGACTCCGTGCTCCATCCAGTTCCGCTGCATCTGCGCGCGGTCCTCGAGATCCGAACGGGTTCCGGCGTACTCCTCGTACGCCTCCCGGGCATGCCTGCGTGCGATCTCCCGTTCGGCGAGATACGAGTCGTAGCTGCCGTCGTAGACCGCGATCTGCTGCTGCGCGAGGTCGAGTTCCACGATGCCGGTCACGGTGCGCGCCAGGAATTCTCGATCATGACTCACCACCACCATGGCTGCCCGGCTCTCGGCGACGAAACGCTCGAGCTGTTCGAGCCCCACGAGGTCGAGGTCGTTGGTCGGCTCGTCGAGCAGCAGCACGTCGTACCGGGACAGCAGCAGCGACGCCAACCCGGCGCGCGCGGCCTGCCCGCCGGACAGTGACGTCATGTGTGCGTCGAGCGGCACGCCCAGCCCGAGTTCGCTCACGACCTTCTCCGCGCGCTCGGCGAGGTCGGCGCCGCCCAGTGCCAGCCAGCGTTCGAGGGCGGGGGAGTAGAGATCCTCGTCCGACTCGCCGAGCGTTTCGGCGGCCGCGTTCATGGTGTGCTCGGCCTCGGTGACGCCGGTCCTGCGGCCCAGGAAGTCGAGCACGGTCTCGCCGGCGATCCGGTCGGGTTCCTGGGCGAGGTAGCCGACGGCGGCGTCGGGCGGGCTCAGCACGATGCTGCCCTCGACGTCCGCCGAGCCGACCCCCGCGAGCGTGGTCAGCAGCGTCGACTTGCCCGCCCCGTTCGCCCCGACGAGTCCGGTCACGTCGCCCGGGGCGACGGTCAGGTCGAGGCCGGCGAAGAGGGTGCGCTCACCGCGCGAAGCCGACAGTCCGCTGATGCGCAGTGTTGCAGTCACCTGGAGATTATCCCCCCGCCCGTGAGTACTTAATTAACCGCGGGCGGTTAACAAGTACTCACGGGCGCGTCAGCGCTTGACGAGGCGGAACCAGCGCGGGTCGGCCTTCTTGAGTGGTCCCGGCATGCCGGTCGTGTCGGCGTCGACGTCCGACACGAGTTTCCACTTCTCGAACGTGCGCTCCACGTCGGAGCGGGACACACCCCGCGGCAGCGGGCCGCGATGTCCCGGCCCGAACGCGAACATCAACAGCGTGGCGTGCGGTTCGGTCACCGTCGTGACGTTCTCGGCGTACGCGACCCGGGCGTGGTCGCTGAGCCCGTGGTAGCACCCCACGTCCAGGATCAGGTGGTACCCGCGACCGACGGCGTGCTCGAGGTCGGTGGCGTCCGCGTGCATGAACCGCACGTCGACGCCCGCCTTCCGTGCCTTGGACCGCGCCTTGTCGAGGGCCAGCTGGACGGTGTCGATCCCCGTCACCTGCCACCCCCGCCGGGCCATTTCGATGGCGTGGTCACCGGTGCCGCATCCGATGTCGAGGACCTCGCCCGGTGGTGCGTCGAAGGGATCGATCAACGTCTCGATCTGGTTCCCGAAGACCCGGCCCGCCTTCACCCAGGGCGTGATCTTGAACCGATAGGCCAATGTGTATCCGAGGCCCATGTCCGCCCCTTTCACCGGGCGCGTCACCACCTGAACGCCGATGCCGTCGGATTACCCGGTGATACCGAAACGACACGCGAAAGTCCACATTCTGAGACGCCGGGAACATCCGGTCCGGGTGCCCGGTTGGACAGTCCCATGGGTTTCAACAATGCACAGAGTCCTGTACCTACGGTCACGCTCAACGACGGGAACAGCATTCCTGCGCTCGGCTTCGGCGTGTGGCAGGTGCCCGACGACGAGAGTTACGCCGCGGTCACCGAGGCACTGAAGGCCGGGTACCGCAGCATCGACACCGCCAAGATCTACGAGAACGAGACCGGAGTGGGCCGCGCGCTCGCGGACTCCGGCATCGCCCGTGACGAGTTGTTCGTCACCACCAAGCTGTGGAACGACGACCAGGGTTACGACTCCACGCTCCGCGCGTTCGACGACAGCCTGAACCGGCTCGGCCTCGACTACGTCGACCTGTACCTCATCCACTGGCCGGTGCCGTCCGCGGACCGCTACGTCGACACATTCAGGGCCTTCCAGAAGATCAAGGCCGACGGGCGTGCGCGGTCGATCGGTGTCTCCAACTTCACCCCGCAGACCCTCGACCGTCTGATCGCCGAGACCGGCGAGGTGCCCGCGGTCAACCAGGTGGAGCTGCATCCGCGGTTCAACCAGGCCGACCTGCGTGCCTTCCACACCGGTAAGGGCATCGCGACCGAGGCGTGGAGCCCGCTGGGGCAGGGCACCGTCCTCGAGGACGAGTCCATCGCGAAGATCGCTGCCGCGCACGGTAAGACGACCGCGCAGGTGATCATCCGCTGGCACCTGCAGATCGGCAACGTCGTCATCCCCAAGTCGGTGACGCCGGAGCGCATCGCCGCCAACTTCGACGTCTTCGACTTCGAGTTGACCCCCGACGAGATCAACACGATCGGTTCGCTGACCCGGACCGACGGCCGCATCGGGCCCGACCCGGACGCGTTCGGCGCGTAGCACCCGTGCGCCTTTCTGGTAGCTGGAGCAACCAGAAAGGCGCACGAGCGCGAAGCGCCTAGAGCTGGAAGTCCGCGAAGTCGAAGCCCGGGGTGACGACGCAACTGACGAGGGTCGGTTGGTCGCCCTCGGGTTTCGCGCGCTGCCAGTGCCGCGGCGGGACGAGCAGTTGCGGTTGCTGACCCGCCGCGACGTCCGCGCCGAGGATCAGCGCGTCGGGGGCGGCGGGTTCGCTTCCGTCGCCGCCGAGTTCGAGCCGCAGGGGGCTGCCCCGGTGGTACATCCAGATCTCGGCGCTGCGCACGCTGTGCCATGCCGACTGTTGTCCGGGCATGAGCAGGAACAGGATCGCGGTGCCCGCCGACCGCGGCCCCGGATAGTCGTCCGGCAGGCTCGCCTCCGGGATGGTGACGTCGCTGCGCCACGTCTCGCGGTACCAGCCGCCTTCGGGGTGCGGGGCGAGGTCGAGGGTTCGGGCCCACTCCGGTAATTCCGTCATGGCCGTCATTGTGCCGCCCGGCGCAGCGTCCGGGGGTGGGGTTGTACCACCCCTGAGGTGTCTTATCTCGAGGGCCGGGAGCAGCGAGAGTCGTAGGTGTTCACAAAGCGGGGGCACGACATCCCGTACACCATCGACGACAGGAGACAACATGCTCGGAATCATGCTCGGATTGGGCGGAGCCGCAATCGGACTCGGAATCGGCGTCATGGCCCTCGGGGTCGGCCTGCTCCTCAGTGACGCGACGATCAAGCACGATGTCGGCGAACTCCCCGACTGACTCCGTGTGGGTCGACACCAATCGGGGGCGGGTGCGGGCGCGAACAGCGGCCCGTACCCGCCACCCGTTGGCGTGGTTTCACTCCGTTCTGACCCGCAAGCGCGGGGTTGCCGTCCAGGCGCCGCCTGCCAGTGCGAGCGAGGTGCTCGACCGCCTCGCCGAGATGCCGGTCAGCGTCTGGACCTACGGTTTCGATCACGAGTCGGTGCGGCACCTGGGCCCGATGTCGCAGGATTTCGCCACCGCGTTCGGGCTCGGTTCCAACGACCGTCGCATCGCCATGGTGGACGCGAACGGGGTGTGCATGGCGAGCATCCAGGCCCTGTACCGGCGGGTCATCGCGCTCGAAGCGGAAGTGGAGCGCCTGCGGGCGTAGCCGCCCCGCCCCCGTCCCCGCCGGCTGCCGCCGCGCGGCGTCCGCCCGGCCGCCACCAGTTGGCGTCGCCCAGCAGGTACATCGTGGCGGGCACCAGCACCATCCGCACGATCGTCGCGTCGATGAGGACCGCGGTCGCGAGGCCGACGCCCATCATCTTCACGGTGACGTCGCCGTCGAGCGCGAACCCGGCGAACACCGCGACCATGATCGCCGCCGCGCTCGTGATGACCCGGCCCGTCGACGCCAGTCCCTCGACGACGCTGCGGTGCGAGTCGCCCGTGGCGAGCCAGCGTTCACGGACCCGGGAGAGCAGGAACACCTCGTAGTCCATCGACAGTCCGAACAGGATGGTGAACATGAGGATCGGCACCCAACTCGACACCGGAAGCGCATGGGGAAGGCCGAGCAGCTGTGCACCCCAACCCCATTGGAACACCATCACCATGACGCCATAGGCCGCGGCCACCGACAGGAGGTTCATGGCGGCCGCCTTCACCGCGACGACCGGCGCGCGGAACACGAACGTGAGCAGCACCACCGACAGCGCGACGACGAACGCGATCACCAGCCACAGCCGTTCGGCGAGGCGGGCCGAGATGTCGGCGAACACGGCGGTGAGTCCGGTGACGTGGACGCCGTCGGCGGCGTCGGACCGGATCCTATCGAGCAGTTCGGTGCTGCGGGGATCGCTGGGTCCGGTGGTCGGCTGCACCGAGACGAGTGCGGCCGTCGAATCGGCGTTCATCAGGACGGGCGTCACGGACGCCACCCCGGGTTCGGCCGCGAGGTCACGCACGATCGACGGAAGCTCGGCTGCCGGAACCTTGTTCAGGTCGACCGCCACCATCAGCGGCCCGTTGGCGCCGGGCCCGAACTCGGAGTCGATCAGGTCGTAGGCCTGACGGATCGTGTTGGCGGCCGGTGCGCTGCCCGCGTCCTGCGGCCACGTCCGCATGCCCAGTACCGGCGCGGCCAGGAGCAGCAGCACGCCGAGCGCCGTCAGCGCCCACAGCCACGGGCGGCGGCTCACCCGGATCGCCCACCGTTCGGTCAGCGGCGACGTCGTGCGACGTTCGGCCCGGGCACGGGACCGTGTGCCGAGCACCCGCGTGCCCGCCAGCCCGCACAGTGCGGGCACCAGCGTGACGGAGGTGAGCATGACGATGCCGACCATCGCGAACGTGGCGTAGCCGAACGACGCGTACATCGGCAGCCCGGACAGCCGCAACCCGAACAGGGAGACGAGGACCGTGGTCCCGGCGAAGATCACCGATGTCCCGGCCGTGGAGTTGGCGGCCGCGACGGCGTCTCGGACCGGCATCCCGGACCGCAGGCCCTCGGTGTACCGGGTGACGAGCAGCAGCGCGTAGTCGATTCCGACGCCGATGCCGACCATCGTCGCGATGGTCGGTGCGATGGTGCTGATGCCGGTGAATCCGGCCATGATCGTGATGAGGCCGGACCCGATGCCCACCCCGACGAGCGCGACGGCCAGGGGCAGTCCCGCGGCCACCACGGAACCGAACGCGAACACCAGGATGATCAGCGCCAGGATCATGCCCACCGCCTCGGCGGTGCCCGACGGCTTGGAGATGTTCTCGGGCACCTGCCCGCCCAGTTCCACCTCCAGTCCCTGCGCCCGGGTGCCGGCGACCGCGGCCTCGAGTGCGTCGACGCCCTCGCTGCCCTGGAAGTCCGTGACCGGGATGCGGTAGTTGAGGCTGATCACCGCCGTGTCGGAATCCTGGGACAGGCGGGGCAGCGACACGGCACTCACCCCGTTCACGTCCGCCAGCCTGCTGCCGAGATCGGTGAGGACCTCGGGGGCGAGCGGGCCCGTGTCGGAGTGCACGACCACCCGGGCGTCCGCCCCCGACATCTCCGGGAACCGTTCGCTCAGCAGATTCGTCCCCTCCTGCGACGGCAGACCGGGCACGTTGTAGTCGTCGTGGTTGGTACCGCCGAACGCGGACGCGGCGGCGAACACCAGGACGAGCAGCGTCAGCCACGCGGCGATCACCCGCCAGGGACGGGTCGCGGCGGCCGCGCCGACGCGGGCGAGCAGGGAACTCATGGGGAAGCCTCCAGGAAAGCCGGATGGTTCGGTCACCTCCGACTGTGCGCCCGGCCGCTAGTGACCCACTTGGAACTCGCTTGGCTGGGTGGTCACCCGGGTGCGGGCGGCGTCGATCCAGGCCGGGCAGCCGCAGCGTTCGGCCAGTGCGAGCGCCGCGGCGTAGTGCGTGCGTGCCGCCCCGGTCCTGCCGAGGAGCATCTCGAGGTCGCCGAGGATGGTATCGACGGGCCCGACCGCGAACGCCGCCGTGTCGCCGCCCCCGATCTGGCCGCTGTAGGGGCTCAGTTCCGCGTGCACCGCCGCCGCCTCGTCCCGCTCGCCAAGCCCGGCGACGACGATGCCGCGCAGCGACATCATGAGGGAATGGAAGAAGTCGCGGCGGACGGGGCGGAGGTGGCGCCTGACCTGACGCGCCTGCTCCGGTTTGCCGTTGCCGAGAAGGGCAAGGGCGTGCAGATCGGCGAGCACGTCCGTCGCTGCACTGTCGACCGTCGCGATCACGGCCTCGAATTCGCCGGCCCGGCCCTCGGTGAGCCGCAGCGTGAACACCGCGAGGGCGAAGACGCTGTCCGCGTCGAGTCCGGCCCGGACCATCAACTCGTGGCCCCGCTCGTAGTGGCGTTCCGCCGCGGCCAGGTCGCCGGTGAGGTGCGCGACCATCCCGCGGTTCATCTGGCGGGTCGCCTGCGCCTGCTGGAACCGGTACCGGTCCGCCAGTGCCGACTGCAGGCCCATGTGATGTTCGATCGCCGGGATGTCACCGTTGCCGGACGCGATCTCGGCCAGCAGGTGATGGCCGAGCATGGTGAACACCGGTAGCTGCGTCCGGTCGCCGATCCGGAGCAGTTCGTCGCCGATGACCTGGTCGCCGAGTGTGCTGGTCGGCGAGCCGGTGCCGGCGTGGACGGCGCAGAGCACCAGCCCGAGCAGCACCGGATCGTCCAGGTCGCGGGCGAGGACCTCGGCCTCCCGGACCGCGGACCCGGTGCGCTCGTGATCCTCCGCCCCGATCTCGTGGACCAGCGTGACCAGCAGCCGGCACCGCACCGCCGGCTCCGGTTCCTCGTCCCGCAGCAGCGCCTCGATCAGGTCCACGACGGCCGTGTCCACTTCGCCGTAGCGCCGGTTGATCCACGGCGTCGGGGTGTCGACGAACGCGAGCACCCGGATCGCCAGATCGGTGCGGCCCGCGTCCCGGGCGAGCTCGAGGGCCCGCTTCCGCGAACGGGCCCCGTCCAGTCCGATGCCGGCGGCGAGTTGGGTGCGGCTGAGCTCGGTGAGGATGTCGACGCGCTCGTCCACGGACGCGGCGGCGTCCGGCGGCAACCGGTCGGCCGCGCGGAGGGCGTCGTTCAGGAAGCCGATCTCCGCGTCGTGGGCGTAGCGGTCGGCCGCCTGCGCCGCGGCCGCGACATTGTGGTCGAGGGCCTGCCGTGCGGTCGCGGCGGACAGCGCCTCGGTGAAATGGTGCGCGAGCGCCGCGACGTCGTGCGGTCGCAACTCCTCGAGTGCGGACCCGACCCGGGCGTGCCAGCGGCTCCTGCGCAGGCGGGTGAGGTCGGAGTAGAGCGTGTCGCGGACGAGGGCGTGTGTGAAGCGGACGGTCCCGGCGCGCGGCTCGCCGAGCAGTCCGGCGATCACGCCCGATTCGAGTGCGTCGAACACGGCGTCCTCGCCGACTTCGGCGGCCCGGGTGAGGACGTCGACGTCGGATTCGCGGCCCACCACCGCGGCCAGTCGCAGGACGGACACGGTCAGTTCGGGGAGGCGGGCGATCCGCCTGCGGAGTACGTCCCGGACCCCCTCGGGCACCTCCGACGTGGCCACCAGTTCGCCTTCGCTGTCCAGGAGCCGGGCGCTTTCCTGCAGGTAGAACGGGTTTCCGCCGGTCCGGTCGGCGAGCGCGCGGAGGATATCGGGGTCGGGGTCGCGGCCCGACACGTGCCGGATCAGCTCCGCCGACTCCTCGGGTCCGAGTCCGCCGAGGCGGATGCGCGTGGGTTGCAGCGACGCGAGGTCGGCGAAGCAGTTCTCCAGGTTCGCGTCGATCTCGTCCGGGCGGAACGCGAGGATCAGCAGGATCGGCGACCGCTGCTGGGCGAGCCGCACGAGGATCGACAGGGTGTCCTCGTCGGCGCGGTGGACATCGTCGAGGACGACGGCGAGCGGGCCGTGATCGCGGACGGTCCCGAGGTAGTCGGCGACGGCACGGTGCAGCAGGAACCGTCCGCTCGGGTCGTCCGGCCGCGCCGCGTGCGAACGGTCGTCGGCGAGCAGGGGCGCCAGCGCGTCCGCCTCGGCACCGGGGTCGACCGTCTCGTGCAGTGCCCGCAGGATTTCCACCCACGCCCAGGCGGGCGGGGCGCCGTCCACCTCGGGGCAGCGGCCCACCGCCACCTGCCACCCGGTGGCGTGCAGGGTGCGACGGAACCGGCGCAGCAGGGACGACTTCCCCGATCCGGCGTCGCCGCCGAGGAGGACCACGGGGGTACCGGGATCGCTCATCAGGTCGGTCAGGGTCGCCAATTCCGCGGCGCGGCCGAGGAACCACGGGGCCGGGGCGGTGTCGAGGGGCACCGCGGCGGGTGCCGGTGCGGACGGGACGGTGCCCGTGAGGATCCGGCGTTCGAGTTCCGTCAGACCGGGACCGGGGTCGAGGCCGAGTTCGCTCACCAGCCTGCCGCGGGCCTCCCGCAACGCGGCCAGGGCGTCGGCCTGACGCCCGCTGCGGTGCAACGCCAGGGCGAGCAACCGCCACCCCTCTTCCCGGAGCGGATGGTCCCGGGTGAGGGACTGCGCGTCGAGTACCGCGCCCGCGGCGTCGCCGGACGCGACGGCGGCGGCCACCACCCGTTCGCGCGCCACCACCCGCAGTTCCTCGAGCCGGGCGATCTCGGCGAGCGCCCAGTGCTCACCGGCTACCTCGGCGAACGCCGGCCCCCGCCACAGGCCCAGCGCCCGCTCCAGGTCGGCCCGCCCGGTGCCCGCGGCGGAGCGGACCAGGCTCTCGAACTCCCACGCGTCGACCGCGGACGAGGGCAGGGTGAGCGCATAACCGGGGGCTCGGCTCACCAGGACGGTCGAGTCCGCCCGCGGCGCGCGGCGCGGCTCCAGCGCCCGCCGCAGATTGGAAATGTATGCCTGAAGTGCACCGACGGCCCGCGCCGGGGGAGCGCCGTGCCAGAGGTCGTCGACGAGCCGATCCACCGGAACCACCTCGCCGCGCGCGACGAGCAGCAGGGCGAGCACGGCCCGCTGGCGGGGGCCGCCGAGGTCGACTGCCCCCGATTCGTCCTCCGCCTCGAGCGTCCCGAGTACTCGAATCCGCACCATCGTGCCAAGCGTAAGCACTAGTGGCTTCCAAGTGCTCTCCAAGACGCCGAACCGACCCTTGATCGCATGACAACTCCGACTGCTCACACGACCCGCCCCGACACCCGCGAGATGGTGGTGGTCCACAACTGCTTCCGCCGCCAGTTCGCCGCGCTGCCCGCGCTCGTCCGCCGGGTTCCCGCCGGCGACGCCGCCCGGGCCGGGGAGGTGGTGGCGTTCTTCGAGGAACTCGCCACCGCCCTCCACCACCATCATTCGAGTGAGGACGACCTGCTGTGGCCGAGACTGCTCGACCGCGCGCCCACCGACGCGGCGCTGGTACTGCGGATGGAGGAGCAGCACGAACGCATCTCCGAACTGCTGTCGCTGGCGCAGTCGCAGGGCGCCGCGTTCACGGTGGATGCGGTGGACGGCGAACCGCTGGCGAAGACGCTGACCGCGCTGTCCGCGGCGCTGGGCGAGCACCTGGACGAGGAGGAGCGGCACATCCTCCCGTTGGCGGAGCAGTTCATGACGCTCGCCGAGTGGCAGGAGATGGGTGACCGCGGCCGCGCGTCGATCCCCAAGGACCGGCTGCTGGTGTTCCTCGGTTTCATCCTTCAGGGGGCGACACCCGAGGAGCGTCGAATGTTCCTGTCGGAGATGCCTTTCGCGGCCAGGATGGCATGGTCGATCCTGGGGCGGCGGGCGTTCCGCAAGGACTACCGGCGCATCTACCGCACCGAACCGGCGGCCTTCTGACGCCGGATCACCCTGCGCCGCAACCGGCCCCGGCTGGTCCGTTCCCAGAAGCTCGGCGGTGTGCGTTCGGGATCCATCAGTTCGTTCTCGGCCAGCGGGCTGTCCTCGTCCTCGACCGTGTCCGGCTCGAACTTCTCCAGGGTCCGGCCGCCGCCGCGCAGCGCCTCGACCGTGCCCAGGAGCGACGACGTCTCGGTCAGCGTGTCCTCGAACAGCCCGGCCGGGACACCGAGGTGCTCGCAGACGAGCTGACGGCGAATGCCGAGGATGGTCGCCCGCAGTTCGTCACCGTTCGCCGTGTCCGCGGTGACCTCGACCGCGAGATCGCATTCGGAGTCGAATCCCATCGACCGGTTGTTGAGGTTCGACGAACCCACCCGCAGGAGACGGTCGTCCATCACCAGCACCTTGGCGTGGACGTAGATCGGTTCACCGCCCGCCGTGACGGGGTAGTAGACGCCGAGCCGGTTCCCGGTGTCGGCCCGCCAGAGCAGGTGCAGCAAGCGGCGGCGGGCGCCGTCCATCGCCTTCTGTTCGAGCCAGCCGTCGGCGTTGCGCGGCAGCACCAGCACGATCTCCGGCCCGTCCGGTTCGCGGAGTCGCGCGGCGATCGCCTCGGCGAGGGTGCGCGACGCCAGGTACTGACTCTCGATGTACAGCGACCGCTCGGCGCCGGCGATCGCCGCCAGATACAGGGCCTCGATCTCCCGGACCTCGTCCCGGTCGTCCAGCTCCGGCAGCGTGCGTGCGACGCCCACGTCGACGCCGCGCATCGTCGGCTCCAGCCCCTCCGGCCACGGCGTCCGTCCCACGATCTCGTCGACCGCCGCCAGATCCTGCCCCGTGGCCGCCTTCCACCGGGTGCGGGCCAGTTCGCCGATGGCCTTCGCCGCGTCCCCGTCGACGGCGGTCGTCGCGTCGTGCCACGGCCCGTACCGCTTGCCGTTCGGCTGCGTCCGGTAATGGTTGCGGTCCCGATGTTCGGGGGTGTCCCACCGGTCGACGGTCATGTCGATGCCGCCGCAGAACGCGAGCGCGTCGTCGATGACGACGATCTTCTGGTGGTGCGCCGAACCGATCGGGTGGGCGGCGTCGAGTTCGAAGTGCAGGCGGCGGTCCGTCACCCAGTTGACCACGAAGATCGGGGTCATCCCGCGTCCGATCGCGGTGAAGGCCCCGATATTCCATTTGAGCAGGTAGATGTCGAGATCCGGACGTTCGCGCGTCAGCCAGGCCAGGAACCGGCCGAGTTGATTGGGCCCGTCGAGCGTCTTCTCGTCCGGTTCGAACTCGATCCTCGTGTCGAAGTCCCAGCCGATGAGGATGATCCGCCTGCGCGCCTGCAGCATCGCGGACTTGGCGTGGCGGAAGTAGTCCGCCGCGTCGACGATGCACGCGAGACGATCGGCGCGGGCAACCTGCCAGCAAGTGTCGCCGGGAGTCAGGATCGGGCTGTCGTCACTCATGTCTCTTCTGCTCTCCCGGTCTCGTGCGTCCCGCTTCCCCGCGAGTGGACGATTCACAGTACTGTGCCGCCCCCGCGCAGCTACCGTTGAGAGGTGCGGAGATGGTGGCGCATCGTGGCGTTGCTCGCACTGGTCAGCGTGCTGTGGGCACCAACTGTCGGTGCGGATCCCCTGCGGGCCGGATCGAGCCCCGGCACCGTCGTCGCCTCGTCCGAGTTGCCTGCCGAACTCTGGCTCCGCGGAACCGGAAGTGCGTACCGGATGACGTACCTGACCACCGACCGTCACGGCATCACCCCCTGCACCGGGATGGTGTTCGTGCCGCCCGGGACGCCGCCCGCCGGGGGATGGCCCGTCATCGCGTGGGCACACGGAACCGTGGGGGACTCCGACGCCGACGCACCCTCGGTGACGGGCGTCGACCCGCAATCCTCGGAGTACGTGAGCAGCTGGCTGCAACTCGGCTACGCCGTGGCCGCCACCGACTACGTGGGCCTGGGCACTCCCGGGGTGCCGCCCTACCTCGACGGGAAGGTCGCAGGCCGCAGCGTGATCGACGCCGTGCGCGCCGCGCGGGAGGTCGACGCCGACCTCTCCGCCACGTGGATGGCCGTCGGACTGTCCCAGGGCGGTCAGGCCGCGGTGTTCGCCGCACACGCAGCCACGTCGTACGCGCCGGAACTCGACTACCGCGGGGCCGTCGCGAACGGGGTGCCGTCGAACATCGAGACGGTGTCGAACTGGAGCGGCCCGTCGTTTCCGCCGCAGGGCCTCGCCGGTCTCACCGTGTACATGTCGTACCTGATCGCCGGGGTCCGGGACGCGTACCCGGAACTGGACGTCGACAGCTATCTGACCCCGGTCGGGAAGCAGTTCGTGGACGCGGCCCCCGAGGTGCCGTTCCGGCAGTTCGCGGCCATGACCGGGAACGTGTCGGTGGCGCAGATGCTGTCGCGGGCGCTCGACGTGCCCGCGCTACAGGACGCGTTGCGCGAATACCTCGAGGTCCCGGTCACGGGGTACGACCGTCCGCTGCTGCTCGTGCAGGGGGTCACCGACGCGTCGGTGCCGCTGCCGCTGACGGAGAAACTTGTCTCCGAGATGCGCACGGCCGGGACGACTCTCGACTACCGGGTGTACTCGGGTGGTCACTTCGGCAGCATGTACCAGGCGGGACCCGACCAGGCCTCGTTCGTCGCCTCGCTGATCAGGTAGGGGCGGGCAACCCGAGGTGCCGGGTGAGTTCGCGGGCCGCGGCCTGCCCGGCCCGGTTCGCGCCGATCGTGGACGACGACGGTCCGTAGCCCACCAGATGGATCCGCGGATCCGACGCCACCTGGGTGGCCAGGCGTCCGGTCATCGTGATGCCGCCTCCCGGACCGCGCAGCCGCAGCGGTGCGAGGTGATCGAGTGAACTGCGGAAACCGGTGCACCACAGGATCACATCGACCTTTTCCTCGTGGCCGTCGGCCCAGCGGACACCGTCCTCGGTGATCTCGCTGAACATCGGCTGCCGCGCCAGCACCCCGCGTTCGCGGGCGGCACGGATCGCGGGCGTCACGGGCAGCCCCGTCACCGACACCACCGAGCCCGGCGGCAGCCCGCGGCGAACCCGGTCCTCGACCAGAGCGACTGCGGCGCGGCCGATCTCGGGCGTGAACGGCTCGTCCCGGAACTCCGGCGGGCGGCGCGTCACCCACGTCGTGGTGGTGACCCGGGAGATCTCGTCCAGCAACTGCACCGCCGAGATGCCGCCGCCGACGACGAGGACATGCTGCCCCGCGAAGTCCTGCGCCGAGGAGTAGTCCCTGGTGTGCACCTGGCGGCCGGTGAACGACTCCGCGCCGGGGTAGCGGGGAATGAAGGGGCGCTCCCACGTTCCCGTCGCGTTGATCAGACCGCGGGCCGACACCACGCCGCTGTCGGTCTCGATCCGCAGACGCTCGCCGCGGGCGCACACCACCCGGGTGTGCACAGGACGGTGCACCGGTAACTCGAACTGCTTCTCGTACGTCGCGAAGTAGTGGGGAACCGCGCTCGACGCGTGCACCAGCGCGGCCTCGGGGTCGTGCGGGTCCACGCCGACCGTCTCGGCGAAGCCGAGCCCGGGCAGGTCGTGAACACCGTTGACGGTGCTCAGCGTCAGGGACGGCCACCGGAACTGCCACGCGCCGCCGGGCCCCGGGGCGTGATCGAGCACGACGAAACCGGACTCCGGTTCCACTCCGAACCTGCGCAGATAGTAGGCGGCGGACAGCCCCGCCTGCCCCGCGCCGATCACGGCGACGTCCACTTCACTGTTCATGTCGGTCCTCACCTCCATCCTCACAACTACCGGAGAGGCTCGTGTGTTCCGGTCGATTCGACTGTGGTTGGGTGACGGATGTCCAGTCGGGTGGGCGGGGAGAAAATTGTCAGTGGACAGCAATCACGAAGAAAGCGAGTGGACATGATCGGGACGAGTCGTGACGGCGACGTCTTCACCCTCGAACTGCAACGACCCGACCGTCGCAATGCGTTGAACACCGAGATCTGCGAACTGCTGCGCGAGGAGACGGAGAAGTCCGTCACCGACGGCGCGCGGGTGATCGTCCTCACAGGGCAGGGCAGCGCGTTCTGCGCGGGCGCCGACCTGTCGGGCGACGTGTACGCCGACGGGTTCACCGACACCCTGCTCGAGATGCTGCACACCATCGACTCGGTGCCCGTCCCCGTCATCGCCGCGATCAACGGTCCCGCGATCGGCGCGGGCAGCCAGCTGGCGCTCGCCGCGGACCTGCGGGTGGTCGCACCCGAGGCGCGCTTCGCCATCCCCGCCGCCAAGCTCGGGATCTCCGTGGACCGGTGGACCGTGCACCGGCTGGCCGCCCTGATCGGCGGCGGACCGGCACGAACGATCCTGCTCGGCGCGGAAGAGGTCGGGGCCGACGAGGCGCTGGCGCACGGCCTCGCCAACAAGCGCGGCGACCTCGCCGTCGCGCAGCAGTGGGCGCACTCGATCGCACGCCTGGCGCCGCTGTCGCTGCAACACCTCAAGATGGTGCTCAACGACGACGGCACCCAGAGTCCGCCGCCGCCTGAGCAGCTCGCGGCGTTGCATGCGGCGTGGAAGAGCTACGACGCGCAGGAGGCGCGGGCCGCCCGCGCCGAGAAGCGTCCCCCGGTGTTCCGCGGTCAGTAGCCGTCGGCCGCACCTTTCCCGCACGCGTGGTTACAGTTGTCGGGGTGAAAGCGAAGAACGCCGTGACGACTGTTCTGGCCACCGCCGCCCTCGGGTGGCTGACACGCGCCGCGTGGGGCCTTCCGTCTCAGATGGGCGCGTCGCGTGCCAAGGTGCGCCCGTACGCCGCGACGTCGCCGCGGTACCGCGACCGTCAGTTCCACAACACCGATCCGAGCAGCATGATGCTGCCCGGTTCGGAGACCGGGATTCTCAAGGCGCTGATCACGCGGGGCAAGGCGGGACGCCCGCGCAGGCCGATCCCGCTCGCGACGCCCCTCGCGCCCGTCGAGGCGGCCGACGTCGCCGTCACCTGGTACGGCCATTCGAGTGTGCTCGTCGAGGTCGACGGCTACCGGGTGCTGGCCGACCCGGTGTGGAGCAATCGGGTGTCGCCGTCCGCGCTTCTCGGTCCGTCCCGCATGCACCCGACCCCGGTGCCGCTGGCCGACCTGCCCGTCCTCGACGCCATCGTCATCTCGCACGACCACTACGACCACCTCGACATGGCCACCGTGCAGCAACTCGCCGCCACCCAGAAGGCGCCGTTCGTCGTTCCGGTCGGGCTCGGTGCGCACCTGCGTCAGTGGCGGGTGCCGGAGGAGAGGATCGTGGAACTCGACTGGGACGAGTCGACGACACTCGGTGAACTCACGCTCACGTGCACCGAGGCCCGGCACTTCTCCGGCCGGGGCCTGGTGCGCAACACCACCCAGTGGGCGTCGTGGGTGCTCGCAGGCCCGAGCCGGAAAGTGTTCTTCGGCGGCGACAGCGGATACACGACGCGGTTCGCCGACCTGGGCCGCCGGTACGGACCGTTCGATCTCACGCTGCTGCCCGTCGGCGCCTACGACACCAGGTGGGCGGACATCCACATGAACCCCGAGGAGGCGGTGCAGACGCACGCCGACCTCAACGCCGGCGACGCGACCCGTGGACTGCTGGTGCCGGTGCACTGGGCCACGTTCAACCTCGCGTTCCACACCTGGTCCGAGCCGATCGTCCGGCTGCTCGCGGCCGCGCAGGAGGCGGGCACCCCGGTGGCCGTGCCGATGCCCGGGCAGCGCGTCGACGCACTGAAGCCGGCCGCCCAGACCCCGTGGTGGACCGCACTCGGCTGAGTCCGGCGCGCATCCCCTCGGAGCCGAGCGTCGTTGCGTAGCCTTTGACCATGGCATACGACGAAACCGGCACCGACAGCGTTGCAGTCGTCGCGGTGGAGGGGCTGACGGCCGCCCAGGTTGCGGAGCGGGTGGCGGCCGGCAAGACCAACGACGTCCCGGATCGGGCCAGCCGGTCGGTGCGCGACATCGTGCGCGCCAACGTGTTCACCCGGATCAACGCGATCCTCGGGGTACTGCTGATCATCGTGCTGGCCACCGGTTCGATCATCGACGGCATGTTCGGCCTGCTGATCATCGCCAACAGCGGGATCGGCATCATCCAGGAAGTGCGGGCCAAACGGACCCTCGACAAGCTGGCGATCGTCAGCCAGACCAAACCGGTGGTGCGCCGCGACGGCGTCGCCGTCGCGATGGCACCGCGGGAGGTCGTGCTCGACGACATCATCGAACTCGGCGCCGGCGACCAGATCGTCGTCGACGGGGTCGTGGTGGAGGCGGCGTCCCTCGACATCGACGAGTCCCTCCTCACCGGTGAGGCCGACCCCGTTCACAAGGACATCGGTCAGCAGGTGCTGTCGGGGAGTTTCGTCGCGTCGGGCAGCGGCTGTTACCGGGCCACGAAGGTCGGAAGCGACGCGTACGCCGCCAAACTCGCGGACGAGGCCAGCAAGTTCACGCTCGTGCACTCGGAGTTGCGCAGCGGCATCGACAAGATCTTGAAGTTCATCACGTACCTGATGATTCCGGCGGGTCTGCTGATCATCTACAACCAGTTGTTCTCGAGCGGCGAGTCGATCCGGCCGGCGCTGAGCGGGATGGTGGCCGCGCTGGTCCCTATGGTGCCCGAGGGGCTGGTGCTGATGACGTCGATCGCGTTCGCGGTCGGGGTGGTCCGGCTCGGTCAGCGGCAGTGCCTCGTGCAGGAGTTGCCCGCCATCGAAGGCCTCGCCCGCGTCGACGTGGTGTGCGCCGACAAGACCGGCACTCTCACCGAGAACGGCATGCGGCTGTCCGAACTGCGCTGCGCCGACCCGTCCGACGCCGAACCGTCCCGCGCGGCGCTCGCCGCGATGGCGGCGTCCGACCCGCGGCCGAACGCCAGTGTCCTCGCCATCGCGGAAGCCTTCCCCGACGCCCCCGGCTGGGGCGACGCCACCGCGGAGGCCCCGTTCTCCTCGGCCAAGAAGTGGAGCGGCCAGTCGTACGGTGCCCACGGCAACTGGGTCCTGGGCGCACCGGATGTGCTGCTCGACCCCGGCAGCGACATGGCCCGGCAGGCCGAGGAAGTCGGCTCCTCGGGACTGCGGGTGCTCCTGCTCGGCAGTTGCGACGTCCCGGTGGACCACCCCGCGGCGCCGGGTGCGATCACGCCGCGCGCGCTGGTGATCCTGGAACAGCGCGTGCGTCCCGACGCTCGCGGCACCCTCGAGTACTTCGCGAGCCAGAACGTCACCGTGAAGGTCATCTCCGGTGACAACGCCGTGTCGGTCGGCGCCGTGGCCGGGTCGCTCGGACTGCCCGGCGGCGACCGTCCCGTCGACGCCCGCGAACTGCCCGCCGACCGCGACGCCCTCGCCGAGACCCTGGAAACGGCGACGACGTTCGGCCGGGTGCGCCCAGACCAGAAGCGGGAGATGGTGGGGGCGCTGCAGTCTCGCGGTCACACCGTCGCGATGACGGGCGACGGCGTCAACGACGTGCTGGCCCTCAAAGATGCCGACATCGGGGTGTCGATGGGCTCGGGCAGCCCCGCCACCCGCGCGGTCGCGCAGATCGTGTTGCTGGACAACAAGTTCGCCACCCTGCCGTACGTGGTGGGCGAGGGTCGCCGGGTGATCGGCAACATCGAACGCGTCTCGAACCTGTTCCTCACCAAGACCGTGTACTCGGTGTTGCTGGCGTTCCTCATCGGACTCACCGGTGTGCTGTCGCAGATCTTCCATTTCGAGCCGGTGCCGTATCCGTTCCTGCCGCGGCACGTCACGATCGCCGCCTGGTTCACCATCGGCATTCCCGCGTTCATCCTGTCGCTGGCCCCGAACAACGAGCGGGCGCGCTCCGGGTTCGTGCCGCGTGTGATGCGTCTCGCCGTGCCGTCCGGTGTGATCATCGGTGTCACGACGTTCATTTCGTACCTTCTCGTGTACGCGGGCCCGGATCAGACGGAGACGCAGAAGATTCAGGCAGGCACGTCGGCGCTCATCACCCTCATCATGATCGCCCTGTGGGTGCTGGCCGTCGTCGCCCGGCCGTACGTGTGGTGGAAGCTGGTGCTGATCTTCGGATCCGTAGCGGGATACCTCATCCTGTTCGCGTTGCCGTTCACGCGGGAGTTCTTCAAACTCGATCCGACCAACGTCGCCGCCACCACCTCCGCTCTCGTGTGCGGGCTCGTGGGAGTGGTTCTCGTCGAAATCGGATGGTGGGTCACGGGCCGGCTGCACGGTGAGCACCGCCGCCTCTTCGCGGCCCCGGAAGATCTTCCGGGCGTGCACTGACCGGAGTACCGCTCGCGACGATCCGAACGGTTGGCGTCGCCGAGTCAATGCTGTGAGACTGGGTGCACGGCGGGTGATCGAACTCGCGCGGACACTGCGTGCGCATGCACAAGGAGGAAGAACGATGAGTTTCGTCGACACACTGAAGGGCCTGCTGGGCAAGGGGAAGGAAGCCGCTTCGCAGAACGCGGACAAGGTTCACGGCGCCATCGACAAGGCCGCCGACGTCGCGGACAGCAAGACCGGGGGCAAGTACAGCGACAAGATCGACAAGGCCGCCGACGCGGCGAAGAAGGCTGTTCCCCCGAAGGAGTGAACCCTTCCCAGACACACCCGTGCGGGCCCCGGTTCTCGGACCGGGGCCCGCACGGGTCTTCGGAGATGACCCGCGCATCGTGGGCGGGCGCGGCAGAATCGGTGTCGTGAACGGCGTCCTCGTGCTCCTCGTCATCATCGCGGCCATCGCCGTGACGAGTTTCGCGAAGCGCCGCGATCTGCAGGCGCCGCTGGTGCTCGTGACCATCGGGTCGGTGGCGTCGTTCATCCCCGGGATGCCGCGGCTCGAACTGGACCCGGACGCCATCCTCGGGGTGGTGCTGCCGCCGCTGCTGTATTCCGCGGCGCTGAAGTTTTCGGTGGCCACGTTCCGGCGCCACCTTGCACCGATTCTCCGGCTGGGGATCTTCACCGTTCTCGTGACCGCCGTCGGGGTGGCCTTCTTCGCCAACTGGCTGGTCCCCGAATTCACGCTCGGCGCGGCGCTGGTCCTCGGCGCCGTCGTCGCGCCGACGGACGCGGTCAGTGCCGTCGCGGTCGGCCGCAGGCTCGGCCTGCCGAACCGGGTAATTGCGATCCTCACCGGCGAGGGGCTCGTCAACGACGCGACCGCGCTGACCCTGTTCACCGTCGCCGTCTCCGCCGTCGTCGGGGCGACGATCCCGGTCCCTCCCGTGGTGTTCTTCGGCTACGAGGTGGTCGGCGGGGTGCTCATCGGACTGGTACTCGCGAAGATCGTCGAGTGGGTGCGTCACCGCATGTACGACTCACCGCTGGAAACGGTGCTGGGGCTGATGCTCCCGTTCGTCGCGTATCTCGTCGCCGAGGAGGTACACGCGTCCGGTGTGCTGTCGGTGGTCGCCGCGGGGTTCCTGATGGGGCACAAGGCCACCGACGCCTCCGTGGCCACCCGAATCCAGGAGCGGTCGCTGTGGGAGAGCGTCGACCTCCTGCTCGAGATGTTCGTGTTCGCCTACATGGGACTGCAACTGAAGTTCGTCATCGACGACGTCCGCGACCAGGGCCTACCGGTGCACCACGTCTTCTTCTACGGCTTCGCGGTCCTCGCCGTGGTCATGGCGATCCGGCCGGCGTGGATCCTGCTGCACTGGCTCCGCCGCCGGCTCGGGCTGGCGATCACAGCGCCGGGCGGCTCGGTGGAACTGGGGTGGCGGGAGAGCGTCGTCGTGTCCTGGGCGGGAATGCGCGGGGTGGTCACGCTCGCCGCCGCGTCCGGTGTGCCCGTGGTGATCGCGAGCGGGCAGCCGTTCCCGGGACGCGAGGTGATCCAGGCGATCGCGTTCGTCGTGGCCGTCGGCACACTGCTGATCCAGGGCGCCACCATGCCGCTGCTGATCCGGACCCTCGATCTTGCGGATCCCGACGAACGCAGGCGTGAGGAGGAACAGGTGACGCTGGCCCGCGCGATCTCACGTGACGCGGGCGAACGGGCGCTCGTCGAATTCGCCGCGAACCCGCCCGCGGGAGTCGACCGCGCGTCGGTCACCGACATCCTCGACCGGGTGCGGCGGTCGATGCGGGCCCGTCTGCAGGCCGAGGAGGCGGAGGACGCCGCCGAGAAGCAGCGGGCAGGCGCACTGTTCGACCACTACCGCCGCGCCGCCCTGCGCGCGCAGCGGGAGGCGCTCATCGCCGCCCGCGATGCGGGCACACTCGACGACGAAGTGATGCGTAGCGTGTTGGAAGGCCTCGATGTGGAGGAGGCCGCAGCCGAGGAGCGGGTGCGGAGACGTCGCGAATGAGGTGCGAGGTGGGTGTGCGTCCGGTGCGAACCGCCGTCGTCGCGCTGGCCGGTGCCCTGGCGCTGACTGTTCCCCTGACGCTGACCGCCTGCGCCACGGACGCGGCCTCCCCGGCCCCGCCCCCCACGACGTCGGTGGCCGCACCCGCTTCTCCGTCCGTTTCCCCGGCGCCGACGGGCGACCAGCGGGGCGCGCTGATCAGCCGGCAGCCGGTGCCCGACATCGATCCGGCGATCACCGCACTCGGTGCCACGGCCACCCGCGTCGTCTACCGGTCGACGTCCGGCGTCGACGGCGGCGGCGCGGAGGTGGTGGGCACGGTCTTCACTCCCGGCGGCCCCGCACCGGACGGTGGCAGGCCCGTCGTGACGGTCGGGCACGGCACCACGGGCGTCACCGACGAATGCGCCCCCTCGTCCTCGCCGACGCTGCTGGGCACCACGAACCTCGTCCGCCCGCTGCTGCAGCGCGGCTACGTCGTGACCGTCACCGACTATCAAGGTCTCGGCACCGACGGCCCGCACCCCTACCTCGAACCGGACACCGCCGCCTACGACCTGATCGACGCGGTCCGGGCGGCGCGCAACGTGGTGCCGGACGCGTCGGCGCGCTGGGCGGCGCTCGGAGTGTCGCAGGGCGGGCAGGCGTCGTGGTCGGCGGCCGAGCACGCCGGCGACTACGGCGACGGCCTCGAATTCGTCGGCGCGGCGAACCTGTCACCCGCTGCCGACCTGTCGGGGATCGTCGCCGACGGGACCGTCGAACCACTGTCGTTGCCGCAGAAGATGTTCCTGCCGTACCTCCTCGAGGGACTGAAAGTGATCCACCCGGAGCTGAACCCGGACGACTACATGCGCGGCACCCTCGCCGCCAGCCCCGACGTCACGCTGTCGTGCGTCGCCGCGAAACTCCAGGAGAAGTGGACGGTGGCGACCCAGCTCACCCCGGCCGACACGGGCCCGCGGACGGCGGCCGACGCCGAGCGCATGCGCGGGTGGCTGCAGGACATCGCGCTGCCGAAGACCGGTGCGGGCGGCCCGATGCTCGTCGTGGTGGGGGATCGGGACAACCTCATTCTGCCGCAATGGACTTCGCAGGCCGTCGACAACGCGTGCACGCTCGGCGACGTCGTCGAGTTCGACACCCGGCCCGGGGAGGGCCACGCGGACGGGCGATCCGTCCCCGGGGCGGTGCAGTGGATCGCCGACCGCTTCGCCGGCGTGCCCGCACCGGACACGTGCGCCGAGGGAGGAACACCGTGACCGCCCGACTGGACGCCGGCGAATGACGGGATCCGTCGTCGCCGTGGTGGCGTTGCTCGTCCTCGTTCCTCTCGTCACGTTCACCGCCGTGTGGCTGCGCGCCCGGCGCGAGTTGACGACACCCACCGAGCGGGCCGTCCACACGACCCTGCATACCGCGTCGCTGGCGGCGCGCCCGTTGCGGCGGGGGCTCGACGAGACGTCGGCGGACGAGGCCGCCCCGCATCTGCGTCAGCTGACCGGGGCGCAGGCGCTGGGTGTCTTCGACGCCGCCGGTGACCTGCTCGCGTGGAGCGGACCGCACGAGGCCATGACCGAACAACTACGCGACGCGGCGGCCCGCGCCGTCGACGGGGAACGCCGGGTGCTCGTCGCCTACGGCGGCCTCGTCCGGGGCACCGGCGACAATGCGGTGCGGGCGCTGATCGCCCAGCCGCTGCTCATCGAGGCCACCGGGGTGGTCGGCGTGCTCGGCATCGTCACCACCGAAGACCCCGGACCGGGCATGCTCGGCGCCGTCACCGAGGTCGCCCGGTACGCGTGCAGCCAGATCGAACTCGCCGACCTCGACGCGTCCCGCGCCCGCCTCGACCGCGCCGAGGTGCGGGCGCTCCGCGCGCAGATCAGCCCCCATTTCATCTACAACGCGTTGAACACGGTGGCGTCGTTCGTCCGCACCGACCCCGACCGCGCCCGGGAACTGATCCTCGAATTCGCCGACTTCACCCGGTACTCGTTCCGGTCGGCGGGCGAGTTCACGCTGCTGGCCGACGAACTGCGCAACATCGACCGGTACCTCACCCTCGAGCGCGCCCGGTTCGGCGACGCCCTCGCCGTGAAACTGCAGGTGGCACCCGAGGTGCTGAACGTGGTGCTGCCGTTCCTCGCCCTGCAACCGCTGGTCGAGAACGCGGTGCGGCACGGCATCGCCGCCAAACCGGACGGCGGCACCGTCAGCATCGTCGCCGCCGACGAGGGCACCGACTGCGTGATCAGCGTCGAGGACGACGGCGTCGGCATGGACCCGGAACTGCTGCGGTCGGGGTCGCTGGACGCGGTGGCCGAGTCGTCCGGGGTCAAGGAGGCGGCGCACGTCGGGCTCGCCAACGTCGACGACCGCCTGCGCGCCGCGTTCGGCAACGACTACGGACTGGTGGTGGAGACCGCGCCCGGCGCGGGCACCAAGGTGAGCATGCGCGTCCCGAAGTTCCGGCGGGGGATCTCGACGTGAGCGGGAAGCGTCCGTGCGACGATTGCTGTCGTTGTGAACCACACTGACGACAGGTCTCCGGACGCACCCCTCACCGTGCTGGCCGTCGACGACGAGAAACCCGCCCTCGACGAGCTGGCGTTCCTGCTGCGCGCCCAGGACGCCGTCGGCGACATCCGGACCGCGGGCGACGCCACCACGGCGTTGCGAATCCTCCGGGACGGCGACATCGACGCCGTCTTCCTCGACATCAACATGCCCGGACTCGACGGTCTCGAGCTGGCCGGGATCCTCGCGAACTTCGCGTCGCCGCCGCAGGTGGTGTTCGTGACCGCCCACGACGACCGGGCCGTCGCCGCCTTCGACCTCGGCGCCGTGGACTACCTCCTCAAACCGTTGCGCGAGGAGCGGCTGGCGGAGTCCGTGCGCCGCATCGTCGAGGGGCGTCGCAGGCGCATCGACGCCGGGCCTCCCGCTCCCACCGACGAGGTGATCCCCGTCGAACTCGGCGGCATCACCACCCTCGTGCACCGGTCCTCCGTCGAATGGGTCGAAGCGGACGGCGACTACGCGCGCCTGCACACCGCGGACGGCTCCCACCTCGTCCGCATCCCCATCTCGGCGCTGGAGACACGGTGGACGGACGCCGGGTTCCTGCGGGTGCACCGCTCGTACCTCGTCGCGCTGCCGCGGGTCACGGGGATCCGGACCGTCGGCACGGGTCTGGTCGTGTGCCTCCGCGCCCACGGCGACCACCCGCCCGTCGAACTGCCGGTCAGCCGCAGGCACACCCGGATGCTCAAGGACCGGCTGGTCCGGGCGCCGAAACAGACGTGGACCGCGCGATGAGCTCGCCCGAGCGGGTGCGGGTCGTCCTCGCCCAGCATCGCGGCGCGCGCATCGTCCGCACCCGCGTCGAGGTGCAGGAACAGACGGCGGTCGGGGACGCGATGATCCGCGGGCTCGTCCGCACCCAGCTCGTGCTCGCGATCCGGCTGGCGCTCCTCGCGGCGTGCCTGCTGTGCGCGGTGCCGCTCGTGATGTTCCTGTTCCCGGCGTTGTCGAACGTGTCGGTGCTGGGAATCCGGCTGCCGTGGGTGGTGCTCGGCGCGCTCGTGTACCCGGTGCTGCTCACCACCGGCTGGATCTACGTGCGGCAGGCCGAGCGCAACGAGCAGGAATTCACCGACCTGGTGGACGACTGAGCGTCCCGTGCCCACCGACCAACCCATTCCCTGGCTGACCCTGGCAGGTCTCGCGGCCGCCGCGGTCGCGACGGTGGCCATCGGCATCTACGGAGTGCGGTTGGCGCGCACCACCTCCGACTTCCTCGTCGCGTCCCGCAGCGTCGGACCGCGGTGGAACGCCGCCGCCATATCCGGCGAGTACCTGTCCGCCGCATCCTTTCTCGGCGTCGCAGGCCTGATCGCGAAATACGGCGCGGACGCCCTCTGGTACCCGATCGGATTCACCGCCGGCTACCTCGGGCTGCTGCTGTTCGTCGCCGCACCGCTGCGACGGTCCGGCGCCTACACGGTGCCCGACTTCGCCGAGTTCCGGCTCGGGTCGCGCCGGCTCCGCACCCTGTCGATGCTCGTCGTCGCCGCCGTCTGCGCCCTGTACCTCGTCCCGCAACTCCAGGGCGCAGGACTGACGCTGAACATCCTGCTCGGCGTGCCCAGCTGGGTCGGGGCCGTCGTCGTCGGGGTCATCGTCATCGCCAACGTCGTCGGCGGCGGCATGCGGTCCATCACGTTCGTCCAGGCCTTCCAGTACTGGCTGAAACTCACCGCGGTCGCGATCCCGGCGCTGGTGCTGTCGGTGTACTTCTTCGCCGACCACCACGAACTGGGCGCCGCCGCACCGCCCACCGTCAGCGAACAGACCACCGTCGACATCACCACCGACGTCGTCGTGCAGGTGTCCGAACCGGTGACCGTCGGCGGGTCGGGGACGATCGACGGCGTCGCGGCGACCGGCGACATCCGGCTCGAACCGGGCGAACACCACCTCGGCGAGGGCACCACGATGACCCTCGAAGCCGGGGCACCCGTTCCCGTGGTCGCGGGCGCACCCGCCGACAACTCCGACTGGATCGCCCCCGGCTGGGGATTCGGCGGCGACCACCCCATGTACCAGGTGTACTCGCTGATCCTCGCCACCTTCCTCGGCACCCTCGGGCTGCCGCACGTGCTGGTCCGGTTCTACACCAACCCCGACGGGCGGGCCGCCCGGCTGACGTCGCTGGCCGTGGTCGGGTTGCTCGGCGTCTTCTACCTGTTCCCGACACTGCTCGGGGTGTTCGCGCGGCTGTACGTGCCGCAACTGCTCATCACCGGCACGTCCGACGCCGCGGTCCTGCTGCTGCCCGGCTCCGTCTTCTCCGGGTGGGCCGGGCAACTCCTCGCCGCGCTGGTCGCGTCCGGTGCGATCGCCGCGTTCCTGTCCACGTCGTCCGGCCTGCTCGTCAGCATCGCCGGGGTACTGAGCACCGACGTCCTGCGCGGCCGGATCCGGGACTTCCGGATCGCCGCCGTCCTCGCCGGGGCGGTGCCGCTGGCGCTGTCGCTGGCGGTGACGTCGCTGGACCTGTCGCGCACCGTGGGGCTGGTGTTCGCGGTCGCGGCGTCGACCCTCTGCCCGCTGCTCGTCCTCGGCATCTGGTGGCGTGGACTCACCGCCGTCGGGGCCGGTGCCGGGATGGTGACGGGCGGGCTCGTCGCCGGGTGCGCGGCCGGAGTGTCGGTTTTCGGCGGTCTCACCGTCGACGCCTGGAACGGCTGGCCCGCCGCGATGGTCGCCTACCCGGCGGCGGTCAGCGTCCCGCTGGCCTTCGTCACGATGGTGCTGGTCAGCAAGGTGACGAAGCGTCAGATACCCGTCGACCTCAGTCGGATCTTCACCCGCATGCACGCCCCCGAGCGGCTCGATGTGGGCTCCGACCGCGAGAGGGAGCTCCGCTCCCCGTGAGCCTTTTTGGTAGCTCCCGCAACCAGAAAGGCGCACGGGCGGCGGAGCCGCTTGTCGCGGCCGGGTGACCGCTCGCCGCACAGTCCGGCAGCTCGCCGTGTGACAGCCGCCACAGCCTGTTTCTGTGACTCACCTCTCACTAACGTCGGCACCCAGTTCACTTCACACGACCAAGGAGTCTGCAGTGACCACAGCCGATCTCAGTGAGGGCGCACCGCAGAAGCGGCGCACCCCTGATGCGCAAGCCTTCGTAGACATGCAGGCGAGCCCGGAGTTCCAGGAGTTGCGACACCGTCTGCGCAGTTTCGTCTTCCCGATGACGGCATTCTTCCTCGCCTGGTACGCGGCCTACGTCCTGCTGGCCACGTACGCCCCCGAGTTCATGGCCACCAAGGTGATCGGCAACGTCAACCTCGGCATCATCCTCGGTCTCGGCCAGTTCGTGACCACGTTCGTGATCACCGCGCTGTACGTGAAGTTCGCCAACCGGGAACTCGATCCCCGCTCCGCCGCGATCCGCGAAGAGCTGGAAGGACCGCTCAAGTGATCACCACACTCGCCGCAGCCACCGACGTCGGCAACCCGCTCCTCAACATCGCCATCTTCGTGGCGTTCGTCGTGATCACGATGACCATCGTGATCCGCGCGAGCCGCACCACCAAGAAGGCCTCGGACTTCTACACCGGCGGCGGCCAGTTCTCCGGACCGCAGAACGGCTTCGCCATCGCCGGCGACTACCTGTCGGCGGCGTCGTTCCTCGGCATCGCCGGCGCCATCGCGGTATACGGCTACGACGGCTTCCTGTACTCCGTCGGCTTCCTCGTCGCGTGGCTGGTGGCCCTGCTGCTGGTCGCGGAACTGCTGCGCAACACCGGCCGATTCACGATGGCCGACGTGCTGAGCTTCCGGCTCAAGCAGCGTCCGGTACGGATGGCGGCGGCGCTGTCCACTCTGGTGGTCTCGCTGTTCTACCTGCTTGCGCAGATGGCGGGCGCGGGCGGGCTCGTCGCGCTGCTGCTGAACATCGACGGCAAGGTCGGTCAGGCAATCGTCGTCGCGGTCGTCGGTGTGCTGATGATCGTCTACGTACTGGTCGGTGGCATGAAGGGCACCACCTACGTGCAGATGGTCAAGGCGGTGCTGCTGGTCGCGGGCGCAGGCGTCATGTTCTTCCTCGTGCTGTTCGCGGTGCGCGGCAACTTCTCCCAGCTGCTCGCCGACGCCCAGGCGACGGTCGCCGGCTCTACGAACGAGGCGATCGCAGGTCGCGACATCCTCGCGCCCGGCGCCAAATACGGCATCAGTTCGATGAGCAAGCTCGACTTCATCTCGCTCGGCATCGCGCTGG
Source organism: Rhodococcus sp. P4_B6 (assembly GCF_056402215.1). Taxonomy (NCBI): domain Bacteria; kingdom Bacillati; phylum Actinomycetota; class Actinomycetes; order Mycobacteriales; family Nocardiaceae; genus Rhodococcus; species Rhodococcus sp. P4_B6. Next base: position 116,237 of record NZ_JBFUHV010000007.1, read on the forward strand.
TCCTCGGCACCGCCGGCCTGCCGCACGTCCTGATGCGGTTCTACACCGTCCCCACCGCCAAGGAAGCCCGCCGCTCGGTCACCTGGGCGATCGGACTGATCGGCGCGTTCTACCTGTTCACGCTCGTCCTCGGCTACGGCGCCGCCAAGATGGTCGGCCCCGACGTCATCCTCGCCGCACCCGGCAAGGAGAACGCGGCGGCACCGCTGCTCGCGTTCGAACTGGGCGGCACCATCTTCCTCGCGATCATCTCCGCGGTGGCGTTCGCGACCATCCTCGCGGTAGTGGCGGGGCTGGCGATCACGGCGTCCGCGTCGTTCGCTCACGACATCTACGCCAGCGTCATCAAGCGCGGACATGCGTCGGAGGAGTCCCAGGTGCGGGTCTCCCGGATCACGGTCGTCGTGATCGGCCTCGTGTCGATCGTCCTCGGCATCCTCGCCATGGGCCAGAACATCGCATTCCTGGTGGCGCTCGCCTTCGCGGTGGCCGCGTCGGCCAACCTGCCGACGCTGCTGTACTCGCTGTTCTGGAAGAAGTTCAACACCACCGGCGCCCTGTTCAGCATCTACGGCGGCCTGATCAGCTGCCTCCTGCTGATCGTGTTCTCCCCGGCCGTGTCCGGTAAGCCGTCGTCGATGTTCCCGACCGCCGACTTCGACTTCTTCCCGCTCGCCAACCCGGGCATCGTCTCCATCCCGCTGGCGTTCGTGCTCGGCATCGCCGGTACCTACATCGGTCGCGGCAAGGCGGAGGATCCCGCCAAGCAGGCCGAGATGGAGGTCCGCTCGCTCACCGGTGTCGGTGTGGAGAAGGCCGTCTCGCACTAGGGCCTTCGGCCCCGTGAGTACTTGTTAACCGCCCGCGGTTAACAAGTACTCACGGGCCGTTAGGCTGCCCCAATGGCGAAACTCACGGTCAAGACCGACGTTCCCCTCAGCCCCCAGGACACCTGGGACAAGGCCTCGAATCTGCGGGACTTCGACAAGTGGTTCGTGGTCCACGACGGCTGGCGCGGCGAACTGCCCGAGACTCTCACTGCCGGAACCGAGATCAGTTCCGTCGTCACGGTCAAGGGGCTCCGCAACCGCGTGAAGTGGACGATCAAGGAGTACGACGCCCCTCACCGCATCGTTCTGAAGGGTGACGGCAAGGGTGGCGTGAAGCTCGGACTGGTGCTCGACGTCCAGGCGAAGGGCGGCGCGTCGGAGGTGGCGTTCACCATCGAACTCGGTGGCGCACCTCTGTTCGGACCGATCGGCTCGGGTGTCGCGAAGGCGTTGAAGGGCGACATCGAGAAGTCCCTGCAGACGTTCGTCGAGCTGTACGCCTGATCAATCGAGGACGTGCGCGCCGCCGGTGTCGGTGATCCACTCGGCGGCAAGGGCGTCCAGCGTCCCGTCGGCGTAGAGCGAATCGACGGCCGCCGAGACGCACGCGGTGAGTGGACTGTTCTTCTCCAGTACGAGGCCGAAGAATTCGGTGACGGCGTTCGGGCGCGGGAACTGCCCGACGAGGACACTGTCCTTCACTTCGTTGGCGGTGATCTGAAATCCGGTCGGGATGTCCACCACCAGCGCGTCGATGTCGCCCGCGGCCAGGGCGGCCTTGGCGTCGTCGGTGGTGGTGAAACTGACCGGCGCCTGGCGGGGCTGCACGGTCTGGGTGATGGCGTCGAAACTCGTGGATCCCACCTGCGCCCCGAGGCGGAACGGCGCGAGGTCGGCGAGCGATTTCGCTCTCGCCGCGGGAGAGTTCTTCAGCGCCAGCACCGACTGCGTGACGGCGTAATAGGGCGAACTGAAATCGACCGTCTCACGCCGGGTGTCGACGATCGTGAACTGGTCGATCGCGAAATCGAAGTTCTTCTCGCCGGGCGCCAGCGCGTCGTTGAACCCGACGGTCTCGAACTGCACCTGGTCCGGACTGTATCCGAGCTTTTCGACCACTTCCCGCGCCACGGCGCCCTCGTAGCCCTTGCCGTTGGACGGGTCGCCGTCGACGAACCACGGCCGGTACGACGGGCTGTCGGTGGCGATGGTGACGACGCCGTCGTGCGTGGTGACCCCGCTCCCCGGGGCGCAGTCGCCGACCGCCCGCGTGGACGGAAGTTTGGTGAACGCTTCGGGAATCGACGAGGCTTCGGCCCGGGCGTCGACCTCCGACGGGGTGTCGGTGGAGCAGGATCCGGCGAGCAATGTCAGTGCAGCGGATATGGCGGCGACGGCTGTCTTAGGTCCTCGGTGCACCCCGTCATCTTGCCTGCCGGGTAGCGATCCGGCCAGCGAAGCGGCCGCGCGGCGCACAATATGTATGTATTGGCGGAGGGAGGTGCGCGTGGTCACGGCGGGAACTCGGCAACTGACGGTCGACGGACATCGCCTGTCCCTGACCAACCTCGGCAAGGTCCTCTACCCGGAGTCGGGCACGACGAAGGGCGAGGTCATCGACTATTACACGCGGATCGCGCCCGCCATGCTCCCGCACGTCGTGGACCGTCCCGCCACCCGCAAACGCTGGCCCAACGGGGTGGACAGCGAGCCGTTCTTCGAGAAGAACCTCGCGGCCTCCGCACCGGGGTGGCTGGAGCGCCGTGCACTCGCGCACTCGGACCGTTCCGTGCACTACCCGCTGCTGAACTCGGTCGCCGCCCTCGTGTGGGCGGGACAGCAGGCCGCACTCGAACTGCACGTGCCGCAGTGGCGGTTCGACGGCTCACATCGAGGTCCGGCGACCCGCATCGTCTTCGATCTCGACCCCGGCCCCGGGGTGGGACTCGCTGAATGTGCGGAGGTGGCGCGGGCCGTGCGCGACCTGGTCGCGAACCTCGGATGGACGGCGTACCCGGTCACCAGTGGCAGCAAGGGCATTCACCTGTACGTGCCGCTGGACCGGAAGCTGGACGGTTCGGGCGCGTCGACCGTCGCGAAGCAGGTGGCGACGGGACTGGAGAAACTGCGCCCCGAACTCGTCACCGCCACCATGGCCAAGGCGGTGCGCGCGGGCAAGGTATTCGTCGACTGGAGCCAGAACAATCCGTCCAAGACCACCATCGCCCCGTACTCGCTGCGCGGGCGGTCCCAGCCGTACGTCGCGGCGCCGCGCAGCTGGGACGAACTCGACGACCCCGACCTACGACAGCTGCGGTTCGAGGAGGTGCTCGAACGGTGGGAGTCGGACGGCGACCTGCTCGCCGGACTCGATCCGCCGCTCGAGGACGACGCCGCCCTCGCCGAGTACCGCCGCAAGCGTGATCCCGGGCGGACACCGGAGCCGATGCCGGACACGGTGCGGCCGGGGGAGGGCAACAGTTTCGTCATCCAGGAACATCACGCGCGGCGTCTCCACTACGACCTGCGGCTCGAACGGGACGGGGTTCTCGTGTCGTGGGCGGTGCCGAAGAACGTGCCGACGACCACGGGGGAGAATCGCCTGGCCGTGCACACCGAGGACCATCCGCTCGAATACCTCACGTTCTCCGGGAACATTCCGAAGGGCGAGTACGGGGGCGGCCAGATGACGATCTGGGACACGGGGACGTACGACACCGAGAAGTGGCGGGACGACGAGGTGATCGTCCAGTTGCACGGTGAGCAGGTGGAGGGCCGGTTCGCGCTGATCCGCACGAAGGGCGACCAGTGGCTGATGCACCTGATGAAGGACCAGACCCCGGGCGGGTCGCGGTCATCGGAGCTGCCGCGCGGGTTGTCGCCGATGCTCGCGAGCCCCGGCACCCTCGACGGCCTCGACGCCGACGAGTGGGCGTTCGAGGGGAAGTGGGACGGCATCAGGGTGATCGCCGAGATCAGTGGCGGCGAGCTGAAGATGACGAGCCGCGCGGGCAACGACAAGACCCAGGACTATGCGCAATTGGGTTGGCTGGCAGACTCTCTCGAAGACCACGAGGTGGTACTCGACGGCGAAGTGGTCGCGTTCGACGAGCGGGGTGTCGCGAACTTCGGTCTGCTGCAGCAGGGCAACGAGCCGCACTTCCTCGCGTTCGACGTGCTGTACCTCGACGGAGTGTCGTTGCTGCGCAAGAAGTACACCGATCGGCGCCGCGTCCTCGAAGCGCTGGCGGCCAAGGTGGACGACCTGGTGGTTCCGCCACAACTGCACGGGTCCGCGCAGGAAGCCCTGGACGAGAGCCGCGGCAAGGGGTGGGAAGGTGTGGTGGCCAAACGCCGCGAATCCGTGTACCTGCCGGGCAAGCGGGGGTCGAGCTGGATCAAGGTGAAGAACTGGCGCACACAGGAAGCCGTGATCGGCGGGTGGCGCCGCGGTCAGGGCGGGCGGTCCAGCGGGATCGGCTCGGTGCTGCTCGGCGTCCCCGAAGACGACGGGCTGCGCTACATCGGGCGCGTCGGGACCGGGTTCAGCGAACGGGATCTGCAGGAACTCGCCTCCACCCTGGGACCGCTCGAAACCGACACCAGCCCGTTTGTCGAAGACCTGCCCACCGCCGACCGCAAGGGTGCCGTGTGGGTGACCCCCACCCTGGTCGCGGAGGTGCGGTTCATGGATTGGACCGGCTCGCGAAGACTGCGGCACCCCAGCTGGCGTGGGCTCAGGGACGACAAGTCACCCGGAGACGTCGAGGTGGAGTCCTAATACCGCCAGGGGGCCGGCTCGAACGGGTCCACCGCCGCGGTGTCGAACGATCCGGGCGATTCCTGCGTCGGGGTGTTCAGCGCCGGGGGAGTGAAGACCGGGAGGGGTGTGGACTCCGTGTCCACGTCACGGTGCTGTTCGGTGACACTCACGTCGGCGGCCGGAGGCGCAGTTCCGCCTGCCACCGCGATCCCGGCCGCGCCGACGACGGAGAGGACGAACGCCGCGCCTGCGCCGATCGCGATGCGGGTCTGGATGTGGGACATGGTGTGAAATTCCTCCGGTGATCTAGGGACCAACGACGGTTCCGCCGTCGACGGGGCCGACTCCGCCGGGCGACTGCGGGGCAGCGGGCGGGGCAGGCTTCGGGCCGCCGCCGACGGGGAACGGATTGGTTTCGGGTTCGAGCACGCCCGGCTCGACCTGGCCCGGACCTTCGAACGGACCCTTCGGCGGGCGAACGGGGTCGACCACGACGGGCGGGTCTGCGACGACGGGCGGGTCTGCGACGACGGGCGGGTCTGCGACGACGGGCGGCTGGGCGATGGGCTGCTGGGCAACCGGCTGCTGGGCGATCGGTGCTCGGACGATGGGCGGTGCCGCCACGATGGGCGGAACGACACCCGGTCCCGGTGCGAGCGTTTCGGTGTCGACCGAATCGCCGGGCTCCGCCGAGTACCCGGGGTCCATTGGTTCTACGGAGTAGCCGGGGTCTGCGACGACGATCCGACTCGGGGCCGGTGCGATCGCCGGAGCCGGTTGCTGCTGCGAGACGGCGCCCTCCGAGCTCGGGGTCGGAGCCCCCTCGGTATGTCCACCGGCAAGAACGATCACTGCGGCTCCTGCGACGGAGAACGTGAGGGCGGCGGTTGCGCCGATCGCGATGCGGGCTGCGGTGTGGACGATGGGGTACCTCCGATGGATTGGGGTGTCTAGCTGGGCCGATAGACCAACCTTGCGCCGGACGGGAGACTTTCGACAGGCACCCCAGGGTGCGCATCTCTCACCCCGCCGCGGAACCGCGGGCAAACCTGCACAGAATCTTCACAGGCTCTGACCGGGATCCACACGTGCGCGCAATACAGTCGGGGAATGAGCCAGCGAAGAGTGCTCGTCGTCGACGACGAGGCGACGATCTGCGAGGCGGTCGCGGCGCGGTTGCGTGCGGAAGGCTTCGATGTCGTGACGGCGTCCGACGGTCCTGCCGCTGTCGCGGTGTGTGAGGCCTCGTCGCCGGACGTGCTGGTGCTGGACGTGATGCTGCCGGGTTTCGACGGTCTCGAGGTCTGCCGGCGCGTCCAGACGTCGCGGCCCGTGCCGGTGCTGATGCTCACCGCGCGCGCCGACGAGACCGACATGCTGATCGGGCTCGGCGTGGGCGCCGACGACTACCTGAGCAAACCGTTCAGCATGCGGGTGCTGGTGGCGCGGGTGCACGCACTGCTGCGACGGGCCGATCGCGCCCACGAGACCGTGCCCGCCGAACCGGCTGGACTGGCGGTCGGCGACCTCGAGGTGGACCTCGTCGAGCGTCGCGTCCGGCGCGGAGCCGACGAAATTCATCTGACACGAACAGAATTCGACCTGCTCGCCTATTTCGCTTCCCGGCCGCGGGCGGCGATTGCCCGGGAATCGCTTCTCGCCGAGGTATGGGGGTGGGGCGACGGCGCGGGTAGCCGGACCGTCGACAGTCACGTGAAGGCACTGCGCCGGAAACTCGGCGGCGACCTGATCCGCACCGTGCACGGCGTCGGTTACGCCCTGGACGTGCAGCGGTGACCGCGGGCCGGATCCTGGACAGGATGCCCCGACCTCTCGACCCGCTGCGATCGTTCAAGGTGAAGACCGGTCTTCTCGTGGTGGCCGCGCTGTTCTTCGCGTCGCTGATGTTCTGGGTGACCGCTCGCTGGCCGTTCCGGTACGCGCTCGTCCTGGCGCTGCTGGTGTCGCTGGCCGTGACGCAGATCCTCGCGCACGGCATGACGTCTCCGCTGCGGTCGATGACGGCCGCCGCCCGTGCGATGGCGACCGGCGACTATTCGCGCCGCGTGCGGTCGACGTCGCGGGACGAGATCGGGGAACTGGCCCGCGCGTTCAACCAGATGGCCGAGGATCTCGAGGCCGCCGACCGCTATCGCCGCGAACTGATCGGCAACGTCTCGCACGAACTGCGCACCCCGATCTCCGCTCTGCAGGCACTGCTCGAGAACGTCGTCGACGGGGTGGAGGAGCCCGACCCGGCCCGGATGCGGGTGGCGCTCGATCAGACCGAGCGGCTCGGCCGCCTCGTCGCCGAATTGCTGGACCTGTCGAGGGTGGAAGGCGGTGCGGTGCAACTCGAGCGGGAGATATTTCCGGTCCGCGAGTTCCTCGACGACGTGGTGCGGCAGTCGGAGGACCCCCGGCGGGTGACCGTCGACGTGCAGCCGCCCCACCTGCGCGCCGACGCCGATACCGCGCGACTGCACCAGGTGGTGGCGAACCTGGTGGACAACGCGTTCCGGCACGGCCCCGCCAGGACCGAGGTGGTGGTCCGTGCCCGGCCGGACGCCGGCGGCGTGGTTCTCGAAGTGGAGGACGACGGCCCCGGTATCGCACCCGGCGAGCGGTCCCGGGTGTTCGAGCGGTTCACCCGCGGTGGCTCCACCGACGGCGGGACCGGACTCGGCCTCGCCATCGCCCGCTGGGCGGTGGATCTCCACGACGGCCACATCGAGGTTCTCGACATGGCCGGGGGCTGCTGCATCCGGGTGAGTCTGCCCGCCGCCTGACCACAGCTTCACAACCGGGACGCGACGTCCCGCGATGACGCCTGCCTTCATCCGGCAGCGACAACCAGGGAGGGAATTATGACCATCGCACCCCCGCAACCCGTAGCGCCCACCCGACGCGACTTCTGGCCGAGACGGGCCTGGCGCCGCGATCGGACGTCGATGGCGCCGCGCCCGACCGTTCTCGCGGCAGTGGCGGCGGGCGTCGTCGCGGCCCTGACCCTGCAGGTCACGGTGGTCGGTCTCGGGTACGTCCTGACCGGTGGCGCGGTGGCCGCCGCCGTGTTCGCGACGCGCAGAACGATGCCGACGGCCGTGCAGGCCGCCGCGATCCTCGGCGCCCTCGCATTGCTGGCGGTGCTCAGTGTGCGCGGTGCCGGGTGGCTCGCCGCGGTCTGTGTGGCGCTGAGTTGGGGGGTCGGGTCGTTCGCCCTCGTCGGCGGACGCACGTGGACGGGGCTGGCCGCAGGGTCGTTCGCGTTGTGGTTCACCCCGCTGCGGGTGGTGCGGTGGACGCGCCGGGGCGCGCGACGGTGGCACGCGACCGGGACGGTGCCGGTGGGCCGGGTGTTCGGGGTCGCCGCCGTGACCGTCGTACTGCTGCTGGTGTTCGGTTCGCTGTTCGCCGACGCGGACGCGGGTTTCGCCGCACTGCTCGGCCGGGCCGCACCGACCGTCCACGTGTCGAATCCGTTCGGGCGGTTCGTGCTCGGCGTTCTGGTGTGCGGCGGGACCCTGGGCGCCGCGTACCTGCTGCGGCGTACACCCCGCGTCGATGCGCTGGCCCCGCGGCCGGGGCACCCGGTTGCCCGGTGGGAGTGGGCGATTCCGTTGGCCGTGCTGGATCTGCTGTTCCTCGGATTCGTCGCGGTGCAGTTGACGGTGCTGTTCGGGGGGAACACGCACGTGCTGACCACGGCGGACCTGACGTACGCCGAATATGCGCGACAGGGTTTCTGGCAGTTGCTGGCGGTGACCGCGCTGACACTGGTGGTGATCGCGGTCGCGGTGCGGAAGGCGTCGCGGGTGGAGGTCGCGGACCGGGTGCTCGTGCGGGTGCTGCTCGGACTGCTGTGCGGTTTGTCGCTCGTCGTCGTCGCGTCGGCGATCCACCGGATGTCGTTGTACGAGAGCCAGTACGGGTACACGCGGCTGCGGGTGACGGTCCTGGTGACGGAACTGTGGCTGGGCTTGGTTTTCGTGCTGCTGATCGCGGCGGGCGTGCGGTTGTCGGGGCGGTGGCTGCCGCGCGCCGTCCTGGCCTCCGCGGTGGGCGGCGTGCTGCTGGTCGCCGCGATCGACCCGGACGCATACGTTGCCAGGAAGAACGTGGAGCGGTTCGGCGACACCGGGCGAATCGACGTGAGCTACCTCGGTTCGCTGTCCGTCGACGCCGTCCCCGCCCTCGATCGGCTGCCCGAACCGGAACGGTCCTGCGCCCTGTACCGACTCGACCGGGAAGTCAGGGGCGACTCGGAGTGGTACGAGTACAACGCGGCCCGCAGTCGCGCGAAGGAACTGCTGGCCGCGCATCCCGTCGGCTCGTGTGAGCGGTCGGGCTCGTAGCCGAGACGCCGCGCGCTGTTTGCCCACCGATTCGCTGGAATCATGCGCAATTGCGCGGGAATCCGACCAATCCGTGTGCGGCTGTGGCGAGTACGGCCCGGGAGCGGCTAACCGACCGGCTCGGGCACCCGCGTCTGCGCGATCCACCGTCCGCGTTGCCGGTGGATCTCGATGGGGTGGTCGAAGCATTCGCTGATGGTGGCGGTGGTGAGGACGTCCGCCACGTCACCCTGTGCGATCACGCGGCCGTCGCGGATGAGGACGGCGTGGGTCGTGGTGGTGGGGATTTCCTCGAGGTGGTGGGTGACGAGGATGCTGGCGAGGCTCGGGTAGCGTTCGCGCAGTTCGTCGAGTGCGGTGAGGAGTTGTTCGCGCGCCGCGAGATCGAGTCCGGTGGCGGGCTCGTCGAGCAGGAGGAGTTGCGGTTCCGCCATCAGGGCCCGTGCGATGAGGGCGCGGCCGCGCTCACCCTGGGAAAGGTTGGGCCACAGGGCGTCCGAGTGCTTCTGCATGCCGAGGGAGGCGATCAGTTCGTCGGCGCGGGCGATCTGCTCCGCGGACGGCGACCATCGCGGCACGAAATCGGGTGTGTTGGTGAGGCCGGTGAGCACGACGTCGCGCACCGCCAGGGGCGCGTCGATCCGGTATCGCGGGTTCACGTGCCCGATGTGGGCGCGCAACTCGCGCATGTCGACCCGGCCCAGCTGGTGGCCGAGGACGCGGACGGTGCCGCGCGTCGGGTGCGCGACCGCGCCGAGCATGCTCAGCATCGTGCTCTTACCTGCGCCGTTCGCGCCGAGCAGCACCCAGTGCTGCCCGCGTTCGATGCGGAGGCTGATGTCGCTGAGCAGATACCGTCCGCTCCGCACGAGGTCGACGTGCTCGATGCTGACGACCGAATCCGGGGTGGTCACTGATTTCCGCCTTTCCGCAGAATCGACATGGTCGGGTCGAGGTTGGCGGCGGTGGCGGCGACGGCCGCCGCGGCGTCGCCGGCTTCCAGTGCGCGCACCAGATCGTCGTGGGCGCAGCTGGTGTCGGGCCGCCCCGGTTCGTGGTCGACGAGTTCGGCCAGCGCGTCGACGAGGAGCGGCCGGATCGAATCGAACAGGGCGGACAGGATCGAGTTGCCTGCGATCTCCAGGATCGCGGCGTGGAAGTCGAGGTCGGCCGCGACGAACACGGCGGTCGACGCGGTGGTGCTGTCATGCCGGGTGGACAGCTGCTCTCGCAGCCGCCGGAGGTCCTCGGGGCGCACGCGTTCCGCGGCGAGCCGGGCGGCCTCGATCTCGAGGGCGCGCCGCACCTCGTACACCTCGAGCAGGCGGGCACGGCGCAGCAGCTTCCCGAGTCCCGCACCGCTCGTGGGGGGCTGTGCGACGAACGTGCCGACGCCGTGCCGCACGTCGAGCAGGCCGTCGCGGGCGAGCAGCCGAACGGCCTCGCGGACGGAGGACCGGCCGACGCCCAGTTCGGTGGCCAGTTCGGCCTCACTGGGGATGCGGCTGCCGAGTGTCCACTCGCCGTCCCGGATCCGGGCGGTGAGGAGTTCCTCGAGTTGGGGGACCAGCGGTCCGCTGCGGAGGGTGGGACGTCCGGCCATGCGCCGACGCTAGCACAGTCCTCAGACGTCTGAGGACTCCCCCGGGCCTAAGGTGAGTCCGGGAAGAACCACCGCAGCAGAGGAGAGGTGCACAATGGCCGTCGCCACCGCAGACCGTGTCACGAGGGAAGAGTTGCTCGACTTCGTCCGCCCGCGCCATCGCAGCGTGCTGATCACCCGGAAACGCTCGGGCGGCCTGCAGATCTCCCCGGTCACGTCGGGACTCGACTCGGAGGGCCGGATCGTCGTCTCCACCTACCCGCAGCGCGCCAAGGCCGCGAACGTGCGGCACGACCCCGCCGTGAGCGTGTGCGTGCTGTCCGACGAGTTCAACGGCGCCTACGTGCAGATCGACGGCACCGCCGAGGTCCTCGACCTGCCCGACGCGCTCGAACCGCTGGTGGAGTACTTCCGCGGCATCTCCGGCGAGCATCCCGACTGGGACGAGTACCGGGATGCCATGCGGAAGCAGAACAAGAGCCTCATCCGGATCACCATCGACGAGTGGGGACCCATCGCGACCGGTGGTTTCCCTCCGGGCACCGATCGCGGATAGGTCCCGTCGCCGCACTCCGGTTCGTTAGCAATCACTGTGCTATTTTGCTAACGACCCAGTCGCGAAGGAGACCGCCATGACCACCCCCACCCCGAATCCCAAGTCCACCAACGCGAAGACGGAGGCCAAGTCCGTCGGCTCGCAGTTCGTCGACGCCGCCAAGAAGGCAGGCAACCTGTCGCTGGACACATACGAGAAGGCTCTCGACAGCAGCCTCGACTTCCACACCAACCTCGCCGACGCGAGCAGCTTCGAGTGGATCGGTACCGTCACCCGCGCCCAGGCCACGCTCGTGCGGGAGGTCAGCGCCGCGGCGACGTCCGCGGCCCGTGAACTGCTGAAGTAAGCCGCGATCCCGAGCGCCCACGGCCGTTCCCCGACGGACGCCGTGGGCGATCGCCGTCCGGTCCATCCCCACGCTCATGACATGTCGTATCGTCGAAGTCGTCGCCACGGTTGAAAGCGAGAATCCGTCGACGGCGGGGGACCTGTCAGTCGGCGACGCCTGAGTCGTCGCCCGCCGCCGGTCGTCCCCGCTTGCGCTTGCCGCGGGTGACCTCACGGAACGTCTCGTACATCTCCACGAGGGCCTTGCGCTGTGCGTTGGTCAGGTCGGGGTCCTGATCGATCGCGGTGACGACCCCGGACACGGCTCGAGGTTCGTTCCGGAGCTGCCCGAGCAGCATGTCGGTCGACATCTGCAGATGCTCGGCGATCGCGTCGAGCACCCGCTCGCTCGGCTCGCGGAGGTTGCGCTCGATCTGGGAGAGATATGGATTGGAGATGCCGACCATCGCGGCGAACTGCCGCATCGGGAGCTCGGCCAGCTCCCGCTGTCGCCTGATCAGTTCCCCCAGAGTGCGATAGCGTGCTTCCTCGTCGACCACTCCATCAGGTTAACCGGCGAGGAATCGAAGCAGCATCTCCGCGATGCACACCGGACGGCTTCCGCCCTCCACGTCGAAGGTGAGGGCGATGGTGGCCTGATATCCGCCGGTGCACGGCTCGACAGCCACGAGGTCTGCGACCGCGCTCAGCATCGAATCCACCGGAACGGGTGCCGGAAACCGCACCTTGTTCAGCCCGTAGTTGACGACCTGGTCGCAGTCGGACACCTCGAAGATCTCCCACAGCAGGGGGACCGCGAGCGAGAGCGTGAGGTACCCGTGCGCGATCGTGGTGCCGAACGGGCCGGTCCGCGCACGATCGTGGTCGACGTGAATCCACTGACGGTCGTCCGTGGCCTCGGCGAAGGTGTCGATGCGATCCTGCGTGACCACCATCGTCCCGGACGAACCCAGCCGGGTACCGACCAACGCCGGCAGCTCCGCCATCGTGACACTGCGTGCCGGTGTGTGGGTGGTGGCACCCGCTGCCGAAGTGGATGTGTTCATGGATCCCCGTCGATGAATGGGTGAATTTCTTCCGGCTCACCCGCGGAGATCGGACAGTAACGCACACGCCGGCTTCGCGCGAATTGATCCCACACTCTTTCCCGTGCCCGCACGGTGTCGCATGCCTGTGGACCGCGACGCCAAAACAGTTACCGCTGACGGAATTTCGATCAAGAATTTGGCTCGTGTTTCCATTTTCGACATATGTCCCAAGAATGTCGAAGATGATCTTGCTCGAAATTTTTCATTACGCGCGGGTAACTATTTTTGGTGTTTATGATCCGGTCTACGCCGGACGAATCCCCGCGACGGGGTGACAGGTCCAGGTGCAGACAGAGGAGAACCGTTGACCAAGACAGCGGAGACGAAGGTGGCACTCGTGACACCCGATGCCACCCCCGATGGACAGGACCGCGCCGGCGGGTTCGGCGTGCGGAGCGCGGTGAGCGCGGTGGCGGGTGCCGTCGGGCAGGGCCGGGTGGTCCTCGACGAGTCCCTTCGCCTCGGGCGCGAACTGACGAAGATCGCGGTGGGCCGCTCGGAGGTGGCTCCGCACGGCGGCGATCGGCGGTTCACCGACCAGGCGTGGACGAGCAATCCCCTCTACCACCGCGTGCAACAGACCTACCTTGCTTCCGTCGACGCGATCGACGGCGTCGTCGAGGAGTGGGGCCGACGGGTCGACCACCGTCGCGCGCAGGAAGCGGCGTTCGTGTCGGCCGTCCTCACCAGCGCGCTCGCGCCGACGAACTACTTGCCCACCAACCCGGCGGCCGTGAAGGAGGCATTCGACACCGGCGGCATGAGCCTGGTGCGCGGCGCCCGCAACTACGTGTCCGACCTGCGCCGTAACGGTGGGATGCCGCAGATGGTCGATCCTGATGCCTTCACCGTCGGCGTCGATCTGGCCGTGACGCCGGGAGCCGTCGTCGCCCGCGACGAGGTCGCCGAGGTGTTGCAGTACACGCCGACCACGGAGACCGTGTACGAGCGGCCGGTGCTCGTGGTGCCGCCGCCGATCGGCCGCTTCTACTTCCTCGACCTGCGTCCCGGACGCAGCTTCGTCGAGCACGCGGTGTCCCGGGGTCTGCGGACGTTCATGCTGGCGTGGCGTAATCCGCAAGCAGAACAGGGCGATTGGGATCTCGATACATACGCGCAACGCGTGTCGGACGCGATCGACGAGGTCCGGGAGATCACCGGCAGCGACGACGTCAACGTGATCGGGTTCTGCGCCGGCGGCCTCATCACCACCGCCCTGCTCAACCATCTCGCAGCCACCGGGGACACCCGCGTGCACAGCATGTCGTACGCCGTGACGATGCTCGATTTCGCGGACCCGGCGGGGCTCGCGGCGTTCTCGGGACCGAGTCTGCTGAAGTTGGTGAAGAGTCGGTCCCGGCGGAACGGCATCATCTCCGCCCGCGACATGGGTAGTGCCTTCACCTGGATGCGCCCGAACGATCTCGTCTTCAACTACGTGGTCAACAACTACCTCATGGGACGCACGCCACCGGCCTTCGACATCCTCGCCTGGAACGCCGACGGCACCAACCTGCCCGGGGCCCTGCACGTCGAGTTCCTCGACATCTTCGAGGACAACTCCCTCGCAACGCCGGGAGCGATGACGTCGCTCGGCACACCCGTCGACCTCGGCAGGATCACCGTGCCCACCTTCGTCTCCGGCGCGATCGCCGACCACCTCACGTCGTGGAAGAACTGCTACCGCACAACCCAGCTGCTGTCGGGCGACAGCAAGTTCGTGCTCAGCTTCTCCGGGCACATCGCCAGCCTCGTCAACCCGCCCGGCAACCCGAAGTCTCACTACTGGGAAGGCGGCGAGCCGGGATCCGATCCCGAGGCGTGGCTCGATGCGGCGACGAGGAAGACCGGCAGCTGGTGGGAACCGTGGGCCGACTGGGTCTCCGAGCGGGCCGGCGAGCGAATCGCCGCCAGCACACGTCTGGGCAGCGACGAGCACACCGTCCTGGGCGACGCACCCGGTCTCTACGTGCGCGATCTGCTTCCCTCGCAGGTCGGGGAACACGTGGGACGTAACTAACCGTCCGATTAGGCCGCTGTTCGAGCACCCGCTCAGTGGTCGAACGGCGGTTCGGACGATCATGGCGCGAGAGGACACCTGACGTGAATACCAACGTGGTCCAGTTGCTGCTGTTGCTCGCCGGTGCACTCGGCGGCACCGGCGCTCTGCAGGCACTACTCGCGCGGCGGTCCGAGCATGCGTTCGGCGATCACGTTGAGCTGCACCTTGGTGGTGCCGCCGTAGATGGTGGTGGCGCGGCCGGCGATCAACAGCTCCATCGCCTTGTCGCTCGGCCCCCCCGGGGTGGCACATAGGCCTCCATCTTCTGGCTCAGCGCCACCCGCTCGCCGGCCAGCGTCGTGCGCGCCACGTTCCAGCCGTCGTTCATGTTCCTGACCACGTTCGCGTAGGGGATGAACACGTCGTCGAGGAAGACCTCGTTGAACAGGACCGACCCGGTCATCTCGCGCAGCGGCCCGACAGTCACGCCCGGCGTCGACATGTCCAGCGATGCCCATGTGCGCGCACTTGTGCTCGACACCCTGGAACTGGCCGATCGGACGCCCGAACTGCACGCGGGTTTTCGCGTACTCGGACGCGGTGGACACGCACCAGGACATCACGCCGAGCGCCTCCGCGCCGAGAATGACGGTGGCCACGGACCGGACGCGCTACTCGGTGAGCCCGTCGAGGATCCGATCGGCGCCCACCCGGACGCCGGCGACCGTGATCCGTGCCGAACCGCGGAGCACGTCGGTGCTGTCCTGTAGCGTGACGGTGACGTTGGCGGAATCGACTACGGCCCAGCGGACGTCGGCGTCGGGATGACGAAATTCGAGTGCCCATTGCGGCTCCCTGAGTCCGGAGAAATGTGTGTGTGACACCCTGTCTCATCAAAGTATGTGAGACATCCTGTCCAGTCAACAGTCGGATGGGTAACGTATGGGCGATGCCGGACAAAGTGGAAACCGCCGCGTCGCCCCAGGGTGACGGCCGCGCCACGCGCTGGGAGGACCACAAGGCGGAACGCCGCAGCCGGATTCTCGACGCCGCGATGGAGGCCATCAACGAGGACGGCCCCGACGTGGGCGTCCAGCAGATCGCGAACCGCGCCGACGTGCCGCGGTCGGTGGTCTACCGGATCTTCACCGATCGCGGCGACCTCGACGAGCAGTTGCGCGGCCGCATCATCGAACGGCTGATGGCGGACCTCGCGCCCACGTTGACACCCGAGGGGACCGTCGGCGAGGCGATCGCGCGCGCGGTCGAGACGTATCTGCGGTGGATCGTGGAATTCCCGCGACTCCACCAGTTCCTCGGCACCGGGTCGCCGAGCAGGCGCACCACCGGCTCGCGCGTGGTGACGGGCACGAAGACCGCGATCGCGCTCCAGCTGTCGGGCCTGCTCGCGACGGTCCTCGACGCGGTCGCCGGCAACTCCGACCTGGCCGAGTCGCTGGCCTTCGGGTTGGTGGGACTCGTCGACGCCAGCGTCAACCGGTGGCTGAGCAACCCGCAGTCGGCGCTCGGCAGCGACGACCTCGCCGAGTTCCTGGAGGTGTCGATCTGGCAAGTGCTGCACGGCAATCTGACGCGGATCGGCGTCACCATCGACCCGTCGACCCCGGTGTCGGAACTGCAGTAGGCGGACGGGTGTGGCCAGCTACCATGGCTTTCATGCCCTTCCGGCGAGGTTCACCGGCCGCTTCCGAGCAGGCCCGGGTGTCGGACACGGCGGTCGGCGACGCCGTCGCGCGCTTCGCCAGTGCCTGGGAGTCCTCGTCGTCCGCGCCCGATCTGGTCGCCTATCTGCCCGCGTCCCCGGCACTTCGCCGGGTCACGCTCATCGAACTGATCAAGGTCGACCTGGAGAACCGCTGGCTGCGCGGCGACCACCCGAAACGGCTGGTGCAATACTGCGAGGAGCTGCCCGAACTGCGGCGGTGGCCGCTGCCGCCGGACCTGCTGTACGAGGAGTTCCACATCCGGCGGCGCAGCGGCGAGTCGGTCGAGGCGAACGAGTACACGCTGAGCTTTCCGGGGCAGGCGGGCGAACTCGGCGAACTGCTCGGCACCGGCGAATATCAGAGCACCTCGCTCCATCACGGGGAGATGACCCAGTCGGCGAGCCCCGGCTCGCTCGACGACCTCGAGGTAGGCAGGCGCATCGACGACTTCGACCTGATGACCGTTCTCGGCCGGGGCGCGTTCGCGCGGGTGTTCCTCGCCCGGCAGCGGTCGCTGCAGCGACTGGTCGCGGTGAAGATCTCTCAGGACCGCGGCACCGAGCCGCAGACCCTGGCCCAGTTCGACCACGACTACATCGTCCGGGTCTTCGATCAGCGACTTCTCGCGGGCCGCGACCTGCGCCTGCTGTACATGCAGTACGTGCCGGGGGGAACGCTGCTCGACGTGGTCGGGCGGGTGCGGGAGACGCCGCCGGAATCGCGCAGCGGCGCCGTGCTGCTGGACGCGATCGACCGCGCCCTGGTCGGCAGGGGCGAGATCCGGCCCAGCGAATCCGGCGTGCGCCAGGAGATCGCGACGCTGACATGGCCCGAGACGGTGGCCTGGCTCGGCCGGAGGCTGGCGCAGGCGCTCGACTACGCGGGCGCGCACGGCGTTCTGCACCGCGACGTCAAACCGGCAAACGTGCTGCTGACGGCCGAGGGCGTCCCGAAGCTCGCCGACTTCAACATCAGTTTCAGCGGCAACCTCGCGGGCGCGAGTCCGGTCGCGTACTTCGGCGGCTCGCTGGCCTACATGTCACCGGAACAGCTCGAGGCGATCCACCCGGACCGGCCGGGCACGCCCGCCGATCTCGACACCCGCAGCGACCTGTACTCGCTCGCCGTCGTCCTGTGGGAGTTGCTGACCGGCGCAAGACCTTTCGACGACAGTGACGCCGAGCTCCACTCCCACCCGCCCGGCGACCGCACCACCCTCGACGCGATGCTCGCGCGGCGGCGGGGGCACGACGAACCGTCCGTCGCCGAGCTGCCCGCCGACTGCCCGAATGCGCTGCGGCGAGTGTTGCTGAAATCGCTGGCGCCGGAACCGAAGGACCGGTTCTCGTCCGGGGCCGAACTCGCCCAGCAACTCGATGTCTGCCTCGACGCGCACGCCCGGGATCTGGTCGATCCGCCGCCGGGGAGCCGGCGCCTGCGGATGCGCCGGTGGACGCACCCGATCATGTTCCTGGCCATCGCAGTTCCCAATCTGCTGGCCATCCTGTACAGCTACCACCACAACACCACGCTGATCATCAGCAAGCTTCCGCCCGGCGCGCAGGACAGCTTCGAGCGGATCACCCGGATCGACTATACGATCGCGTTCCTGATCGGGACCGTGGGCACGCTGTCGATGGTGCTCTACTTGACGGCGGTGGCCGGCGGTCTGCGCCGCGGGAGGGTGTACACCGGCGCCCAACTCGCCCGCGCCCGCAAGGACACCCTGCTGCTCGGCCAGCGGTGTGCACTGCTGTGTCTCGGGCTGTGGGTGGTCACCGGCATCATCGTGCCGATCACGCTGGAGGTGAGCGGCAGTGAGGTTCCGTGGAACACCGTCGTCCACTTCACCGCGTCCCAGCTCGTCTGCGGAGCGATCGCCGTGGTCTACCCGTTCTTCTTCGTGAACTTCTTTGCCGTGCGCTGCCTGTACCCGGTCTTCCTGCGGCACGGCGAGATCAGTGCCTCGGACGCCCGGATGCTGAAGCGGTTGGGACGGCGCAGCACGTTCTTCCTCGCCGCGGCCGCCGCCGTGCCGCTGCTCGGCGTCGCGGGGGCCACGTTCATTCCCCCGGAGGACCTGCCCCGCGTCATCGTCGCGCTCCGCGTCCTGTGCGTCGGCAGCGTCGTCGCGTTCGTCGGGGCCTACTGGATGTTCCGGATGCTGTCGGAGGACCTGCAGGCGCTGCAGCGTGTCGTGTCCGGTGCGCCGCGGCACGAGTGATCAGTTCGAACCCGTGAACGTCAGCCACAGCAGCGACACGTTGAGCACGACGATCAGCGACGCCGCCACCCAGGCGGCGACCGTGGTGGCCGTCGCGTTGCGGTGGACACCCATCAGGTCGCGGCTCGACGTCATCCGCACGAGGGGGACCACCGCGAACGGGATGCACAGGCTCAGAACGACCTGGCTGAGGACGAGCGCGAAGGTGGGATCGACGCCGACCGCCAGCACGACCAGTGCGGGAATCAGGGTGACGACCCGGCGCAGCAGCAGCGGGATGCGCATCGACAGCAGGCCGTACATGATCTCGGATCCGGCGGCGCAGCCGATCGACGTGGAGGCCAGACCGGAGGCCAGCAGCCCGACGGCGAAGATGACGGCGACGGTGGGGCCGAGTGAACTCTGGATGGCGGCGTGCGCACCGTCGATCGAATCGGTGCCGGGAATGCCGCGCAGGGCCGAGGCGGCGAGGAGCAGCATGCCGATGTTCACCGCACCCGCCACGATCAGCGCACCGACCACGTCCCACTTCGTCACCCGCAGCAGTCGCGCGAGGCGCGGGCCTTCGAGGTCGTTCCCGTGCCGGTCGCGGGCGAGAGCGGAATGGAGGTAGATCGCATGCGGCATCACGGTGGCGCCGAGCATGCTCGCGGCGAGCAGCACCGTCTCGGTGCCTTCGAACCGCGGCACGAGACCGGCGAGTGCGTCCGGGCCCGACACGTCGGTGAACGCGAGTCCGGTGAGGAACCCGACGGTGATGATCGTGAGGAGTCCCATCACGACGAACTCGAACGTCCGCTGACCGCGGCGGCTCTGGATCGACAGGATGCCCATCGACACGACACCCGTGATCAGGCCGCCGACGAACAGGGGAACGCCGAACAGGAGGTTGAGCGCGATCGCCCCGCCGATTACCTCGGCGAGATCGGTGGCGATCGCCATCGCCTCCGCCTGCAACCAGAACGCACGACGGTTGCCGGTCCGGAGTCGGGTCCCCAGCATCTCCGGCAGCGATTTGCCGGTGACCAGCCCGAGCTTGGCGGACAGGTACTGCACCAGCACAGCCATGGCATTGGCGAGCACGAGGACCCAGACGAGCAGGTATCCGTACTTCGCGCCCGCGGTGAGGTTGGCGGCCACGTTTCCGGGGTCGACGTACGCGATGGCCGCCACGAACGCTGGCCCGAGGAGCGCGACCGTTCGGAGGCTGCCCTTGCGGCGGGGTGCGCGGCGCGGGAGGAGAGGGCGGGGGGCCTCGATGCTCACGGAGCTCCTGATTTTCGTCGCGTAGATCTACCTGCTGATTCGTATCTCCGCACTATAGATTTAGGTGCTACGAACTTTCAAGTGTGGAGTGCGGATCGGCTCGAAAACCGGCACGCCGGGCTATATTTACTAGAACGTGTTCTACTCACGACTCGTTCTACTGACTGCGGAAGGGGAGTCCCGATGGGTCAGGTTCTCGACAGAATCGAAGGCGTCGCCGAGGAGATTCGCGGGCAGGCCGTCCGGTCGGAGGCGGACTGCCGGCTCACCGACACCGCAGCCGGCCTCATCCGCGACTCCGGGGCGATCCGGTTGCTGCAGCCCAAGCTGTACGGCGGCTACGAGGTCCACCCCCGCGAATTTGCCGAGACCGTCATGGCTATTGCCTCACTCGACGGTGCGAGCGGATGGGTCGCCGGGGTCGTCGGCGTGCACCCGTGGGAACTGGCGTTCGCCGCCCCGCAGGTGCAGGAGGAAATCTGGGGCGAGGACAACGACACGTGGATGGCGTCGCCGTACGCGCCCATGGGCATCGCGACACCGGTCGACGGCGGTTACGTCCTGAACGGTCGGTGGTCGTTCTCGTCCGGAACCGACCACTGTCGGTGGGCCTTCCTCGGGGCGATGGTCGGCGACGGCGACGGCGGTATCGCGCTGCCGCCGTCGTCGCTGCACGTGATTCTGCCGCGCACCGACTATCAGATCGTCGAGGACACGTGGGACGTCATCGGACTGCGCGGAACGGGAAGCAAGGACCTGATCGTCGACGGTGCCTTCGTCCCCGGATACCGGACGTTGAACGCGTCGATGGTGATGGACGGGCGGGCGCAGAAGGAGGCGGGCAGACCCGAACCACTGTTCAACATGCCCTACTCCTGCATGTTCCCGCTCGGCATCACCGCCGCCGTCATCGGCATCACCGAGGGCGCGCTGGCCTGTCACATCGCGGTGCAGAAGGACCGCGTCGCCATCACGGGCCAGAAGATCAAGGAGGACCCCTACGTCCTCAGCGCGATCGGGGAATCCGCCGCCGAGATCAATGCGTCCCGGGTTTCCCTCATCGAGACCGCGGACCGGTTCTACGACAAGGTCGACGCGGGCAAGGAGGTCACGTTCGAGGAGCGTGCAATCGGACGCCGCACCCAGATCGCCGCGGCCTGGCGTGCGGTGCGTGCGGTGGACGAGATCTTCGCGCGCGCCGGCGGTGGCGCGCTGCACTACAAGACGCCGATGCAACGGTTCTGGCGGGACGCGCACGCCGGTCTCGCTCACGCCGTCCACGTGCCCGGACCCACCAACCACGCGAGCGCGCTCACCCAGCTCGGCGGCGAACCGCAGGGAATGATGCGCGCGATGATCTGAACGCCGGGGGCCGAGTCTCGGCCCCGGCATCGGATCAGACTGCGGCCGCGGCGAATCCGGTCTCGAGGTCGGCGAGGATGTCGTCGATTCCCTCGATGCCGACGGCGAGACGGACCAGTCCGGGCGTCACGCCGGCAGCGAGCTGCTCCTCCGGGGTGAGCTGCGAGTGCGTCGTCGACGCCGGGTGGATCACCAGCGAGCGCACGTCGCCGATGTTCGCGACGTGGCTGTGGAGGGTGAGCGCGTTGACGAACTTCTTGCCGGCATCGACACCGCCTGCCAGTTCGAACGTCACGATCGCACCCGGACCCTTCGGGGTGAGCTGCCGTGCGCGCTCGTGCCACGGCGAGGACGGCAGACCCGCGTACGCCACGGACGTGACCTCTGTGTGTGCCTCGAGGAACTCGGCGACCTTCTGCGCGTTGGCGACGTGCCGCTCCACCCGCAGGCTGAGGGTCTCGATGCCCTGGGCGATGAGGAACGCGTTGAACGGGGCGACCGCGGAACCGAGGTCGCGCAGCAACTGCACGCGCGCCTTCAACGCGTACGCCGGGGCGCCGAGGTCCGCGAACACGACGCCGTGGTAGCTCGGGTCAGGGGTGGTGAAGTTGCCGTGCCTGCCCTGGGTCCAGTCGAACGTGCCGCCGTCGACGATGACGCCCGCGATGGCCGTGCCGTGGCCGCCGAGGTACTTGGTGGCCGAGTGCACCACGATGTCCGCGCCGTGCTTCAKCGGCTGCAGCAGATACGGTGTGGCCACCGTGTTGTCGACGATCAGCGGGATCCCGTTGTCGTGACCGACCTTCGAGATTCCCGGGATGTCCAGGACATGGTTCTTCGGGTTGGCGATCGTCTCACCGTAGAACGCCTTTGTGTTCGGGCGGACGGCGCTGCGCCACTGCTCGAGGTCGTCCGGGTCTTCGACGAACGAGACCTCGATGCCGAGCTTGGGCAGCGTGTAGTGGAAGAGGTTGTACGTGCCCCCGTACAGGTACGGGCTGGAGACGATGTGATCGCCTGCCTCCGCGAGGTTCAGCACCGCAAAGGTTTCCGCGGCCTGCCCGGACGACAGCAGGAGGGCGGCGACGCCGCCTTCGAGGGCGGCGATGCGCTGCTCGACCGCGTCCTGGGTGGGATTCATGATGCGGGTGTAGATGTTGCCGGGCTCGGCCAGACCGAACAGCGCGGCAGCGTGATCGGTGCTGTCGAACGTGTACGAGGTGGTCTGGTAGATCGGCAGCGCCCGCGCCTTCGTGGTCGCGTCGGACGTCTGCCCGGCGTGGATCTGCTTGGTCTCGAACGACCAGTTGGCGGTGGGATCGATGCTCTCGGTC